>JAFXMJ010000375.1 GCA_017530465.1 Bacteroidales bacterium | reverse complement strand
GTGCATCGTCAATTCCAATTACATCTCCGCCGAAATCCTCCACACCGTCGTAGGCAGTATGGGATTGGTGCTTACCGCGCCACTCACGGCTGTCGTAGGGGGGATAATTTATGGACGGGGAAGGTAATTATAGTTACACTTTTCGGGGCGAGTTTCCAAATATTATCATAAAAAAATACATTATTTTTTCGTATTTTTTAACAACCAATTATCATATAAAAACACTAACTTTGCAGCGGAATCACCGCCGTGCGCGGATTTTTTCTCCACACAATTACAGTTGATAATATGAGCGATGCAAATTACACCGACGAAGCAATAATGACTATGTTTGCCGACCCGAAGACGCGGGAGGCGGCATTCAGGATTATCGTCAAACAATTTGGCACACAGTTGTATAGCCGCATCCGCACCATCGTAGGCACACACGACGAGACCGACGATGTGCTGCAAAACACCTTTATAAAGGCGTGGCGGTCGTTAGACAGATTTAGGCTCGAATCGACGCTGTACACGTGGCTATTCCGCATCGCAACCAACGAGGCTCTCACATTCGTAAGGCGCAGCAACAAGTCAGTTGCCCTCTCCATCAACGACGACGATATGAAAATCACCCTGCCCGCCAACGATATGGAAAGCAGCGAGACCGGCGACGAAATCGCGGAAAAGTTGCAGTCGGCGGTGGAAAAACTACCCGAAAAACAGAAAATCGTCTTCAAAATGAAATACTACAAGGAAATGAAGTACGACGATATGGCGGGCATCCTAAAAACTTCCGTAGGCGCATTGAAAGCCTCTTACCACTTTGCAGTCAAAAAGATAGAAAATTTTTTGTCATTACATTAAACCATAAACGGGTTGTGTAGTCTTAACCATAAAAGACGCTACAAGACACATTATAATAAGGTGTACAAAAATGAAACCTGTTGAAAACATAGAGTGCAAAATCAAATTTGACGTACCCGACGGCTATTTTGACACGCTCGCCGACAACGTGATGCAGCGCATCGACTTCGACGACCGCCAGCGCAAAAAACGCCGCATCACGGTAGTACGCTCAGTATTTGCGATGGCAGCCGCAGCAGCCATTGCGGGTGTGGCTGTGTTTGGTCCGCAAGACCGCCCCTCCGACATCCCCGAAAATGGACAGCAACAGTTTTCAGACCACTACATCACCAACATCTCGTCGCAGTACAACGACATCAACGTTATCGACTACATCGACCAAATCAACAACCCCGACGAAGATGCCACCGAATACGACGACGACCTTCTCGCCCTGTACGCCAGCCCCGTTAATTTTATGTACTGACAATTAATTTCATAGCGAATTATGACCGCAATTACCAAAAAACTACTGATTACGATACTGATGGCGACCACGTTAACCGTCGCCTTCGCACAAAACAACGACAGCGGCACACCACCACCGCCACAGTCTTGGGAAGACGCCAAAAAACAATTTAAAAGCGAAAAAGTGGCGTACATAACCTCCGGTATGGGTCTTACGGTGGAGGAAGCGCAGAAGTTTTGGCCGCTTTACAATAAGTATGACGCCATATTCGACAGCATCGGCGAGGCGCGCAGGGTCAATTACAGCCGCAAGGAATGTATGAAAAATTACGACAAGATGACCGACGCAAAGGCGGGCGACATCATAGCAAAGTCATTTGAATACGACACGCAGGAACTCGAAACTCGCCGCCGCTACCACGAGGAACTGTCCCAAATATTCTCGCAGAGGAAAATATTGCTCTACTACCATTTGGAACACGAATTTCGCCGGCAAAAACTCTCCGACAACAAGCCCGCCGGCAATAGTTTCGGCAAAAGTTTCAAGAACAACTAAACAAGTAAAAATCCGCCTTGACGGCGGATTTTTTTTCTTTGAACAAAAATTTAAACGAATTGACACGAATTTAAACGAATTACTATTTATAAAAATTCGTTTTAATTCTTTATAATTCGCCAAAATTTTCGTTTAGAAAAAAAATTTTTGTTTTCAGTAATTTTTGTTACATTTGCGGTGCATAAAACTTAGCGAAAATGTTTATACCATTATTACATTACCGCACAAAATTCGAGATATACTCCACGTTGAGCGCAGAACAGTTTTCCAAGCACCTGTATGATGCCGTAAAGGAAGACCTGGAAGGCGCGTACATAAACCGTCGCTGGCGGCACAACTGCCAATACGAATTTTCGGGCTCCAACTTCCGTTTTATTTGGAATGGGTTCAACAAATTCAACGGCGTGAAGGGCTGTCAACTCGAAATATCCAAAGAACTCGGCCTCATCACGTTGAGCGCGAAGTACGATTTTTCGGAAGTGTTTGTGCTGTGTCTGTTGTTTTGCCTGATACCGCTCACAGATTTTTGGGGCTTAGGCTCGCACAGGCTGCTGCTCCTGCTGATAATTTGGACTGTATATTTCGCCAATTTCATCATCTCTTACCTTAGGCTCAATACCTACTTCAAGCGTATGGTGAAGGACACTTACATCGACTTCGACAAATCTTACGAAAAGAAACTGTTATAAACACCGACATAATGAACCAAAAACTCAGTAATCTCCGCGCCGCGATGTCAAAACAAGGCATTGCAGCGTACATTATTTTCAATACCGACCCGCACAACGACGAATACATCCCCCGCGAATACCACATCGCGGCGGCGTTGACAGGCTTCACCGGCGAAAACGCCACAGTGGTTGTTACACAGGACTTTGCGGGAGTCTGGACCGACGGACGATTCTACATTTCGGGCGAAATGGAACTCAAAGGCACGGAAGTCACTCTGATGAAGACCGAACAAAACGCCCTTGGCATCCCTTACGCCAACTACCTCGCCGAACATCTCCACAAGGGCGACCGCGTGGGCTGCGACGGTCAACTCGTTACCGACAAACTTTTCCAAAAAATAAAATCCGCCCTCGCGCCCAAAGGCATCACCGTGGACAATTCGGTGGACTTGACATCAACATTCTGGACAGACCGTCCCAAGCCGACATTCTCCGACATCTACATCCTCGACGACAAATACGCCGGACGCTCTGCCGCCGAAAAAATCGCCGACCTCCGCAAGAAAAACGGTTCTGCATATCAAGTAGTTACAAGGCTCGATGAAGTGGCTTGGCTGCTCAACCTCCGCGCCGCCGACATAGATTTCTGTCCGCTATTCAGGGCGTTTGTGGTAATTGGCGAAAAGGAAGCAGTCCTCTTTGTCAACAACGGACGCATCAATGGCAACATCAAGGCGCACTTGGACAAAAACGGCGTTAC
>JAFXMJ010000374.1 GCA_017530465.1 Bacteroidales bacterium | reverse complement strand
TCCATCAACCACTTCCACACCGGCACCACGGGTATTCCTTCCTCCGTGCCTTCTTCATCATAAGTAATCAGCAGGCACCTCCAGTCCTCGTGCAAAATACCGATTGAGGAGATTGTGGACCTGTACAATAAACGGAATAAATAACAACTACGAAAAACGCTAAAAACGCTAAAAATAGGAAACTGTAATTTTCGTGTTTTTCGTAGTTAAAAAAAAATATAACGATGAAAAGAATAGCATTTTTCGTTGCAATGGTGGCACTGATTGCCGCCTGCAATCCCTACGGCAGCGAGATTCCTCGCGACCTTGTGGGCAACTATTTGGATATCAACACCGGCGAATGGAAACTCGGTCTGTATGAGGAGTTTGCAATCTACCAAAACGATTTTTGGGACTACAAGTCGGTGACTGACAACCAAATCGTTCTCGTCAAAAAAACTGGCGAGACCACAACCCTCAACCTCAAAAGTTTCGACGAATGGGAGTATCGCGGAACGTTGTTCGCAATGTTTGTCAACGGTACGCAGTTGTGCAGATACAAGTCGCCGAGGGAAATACATAAATCCCAAACATCAATGTATCAAGTGGATTTCCTTATGAAACATTGGACAGATTCGTTGCCGACCTTCAAGAAGCACGAATACCGCATAGACACTGCCGTCGTGCGGCTCTACCTCCGCAACACGGCGCAGGGTATGTCGGCATTTGGCAAGCGCAGCGTCAATAGGCGCAAGGACATTCAGGTGCTCAATTACCTCGAATCCAAGAACGTAACGGCGTATCCTCTCGACTCCACCGACCATTATGGCTACCGTTACGAATTCAAAATCCCTGTAACGGGCGTGTCGGAGATTCCTATGGCAGACCTTTTTGATTATTACAATAGGGGTTGGAACTCCGAAGCCAGCAAGGTGATGAATTACGTCGTTGAGCCGGGAGACACGCTGATGTTTTACGGTTGGGAAGATGGACTCGGTTTTTCACAAGTCAATGCATACGGCAACACCGAATGTTCTGGCGGCAACAATTGGCGGCTCAATACAGCAAAAAATGCTCACTTGCTAAATGATGAAGAAGAACGTTATGCATACGGAAAAATTGCACCTGATACCCTTGCTAATGTGCTGTGGCAGGGTATTCACCAAGGACAGGCGAATTACCAGATGAGAAAGTATGAGCAAAAAGAATTGCGAAAATATATGCGAGAACATCAAGATACGGATACAATGTTGAAATACCACCCTGTTGAAGACACAAGGTTTGAGGAACTTTACAATACCAAACGCCACTTCAATGAGTTGAACGCCTTGCTGTCCCTTAACCCCAATTCTGACTCCCTGAAAGCCGTTTTCCCGATAAGCGAGGACGAGATTTTCAAGACTGTTACGGTCTATGATTTTGTAATCAACTACATCAAGCAACACGCCGACACATTGCCCTCTACTCCTGAAAATTTGGCGCAGCATCCGGATTGGATTTTGGCGGAAGGTGAAGCCAACATCCTCATCAATCCCGAATCCATCAAAAAAATGGGATTGAGTGACGACTTCATCGAATTTTACCGACTGATGCAAGCGGTACAATTCTACGACGATTTTTCGCCCGTAACTCCGATGCAAGATTTTGAAAAACAATCTATTATGCGGAATATCACCAAGGTGGATTACAAGCGTTATTTGGAGGACAAAATGCAGAGGGGTGACAGAATAATTAATTACAAACCATAAAACACGAACCAAAACAAAGCGGTTATGAGCAAGAAATCTTTCATTGTAATGATAATTGCCATCCTCTCTATGTCGGGACAGGCGCAAGTATCAAATTACACAGTCAACGGCATCTTTCCAAAAATGACCGAGGCTATGGCAAATCAAGGTGTCAGTTTCGACACTGTGAGTATTATCAATTCCGCGACTATGGAATTGATAGCGAAGCAGGCCGTCCAAAACGGCAAATTCTCTATTAGTGGAGAAGTTGAAAAGCCATATTGCGCATTCATTGGCGTATGTGTGTCTTCTTTCGCCAACGGAGAAAAACGACAGAGAAACATCAGATTCCCAATCATCATTGAGCCAGGCGAAATAACTTTTGATGCTACTGGAAGGACTCCAACCCTTCGAGGCACGCCACTCAATGATGCCGTTTACGGGGTTCTTGAAAAAAGACAGTCGGCAAACAATCCGCAAGAATTTACAGATAGCATAAAGCAACAGGTCTTACTGCATAAGGATGATGTAGCGGCAATCCCATTGTTACTAATGTTGGACGACAATATGATGGATCCTGAGGTTTTATTGACACTTATCAATCAATGCTGTGCTGATGTACAAAACCATCCGAACGTCATTAAAGTGAAGGAAAAGGCAGAAGCAGCATTGTCACAGCAAGAAGGCGAGATGTTCAAAGATTTCGCTGTCGATTACAACGGAAAGACAACACGTCTCTCCGACTATGTGGGGCGTGGTCAATACGTACTTGTTGACTTCTGGGCTTCGTGGTGTGGCTCTTGCCGACAGCAGATTCCTGCCTTGATTGGCATCTATCAGCAGTACAAGAAGAAAGGTCTGACGGTGCTTGGCATTGCCTTCCGTGATAAACCCGAAGAATCAGAGAAGGCTATCCGTGAATTAGGCATTCCATATCCGCAAATCATCAATGCACAAGATATTCCTACCAGTCTCTACGGAATTGATGCCATCCCACATACTATTCTCTTTGCCCCCGATGGCACCATCATAGCCCGTGCTATTTATGGCGAGGAACTAAAAGCGAAATTGAGTGAAATCTTCAAATATTGAAGAAGTGATTAATTGATAGTTGATTGAATGTAAATTTGCGGTCGAGATTTTTTGACCGCAAATTTTTTTGAAATTTTTTTTCTCAAAACCTGTAATATTTTCGGACATTGGTTGTCTATATGATGACAACAAACAATAATTACAAACAATTAAACACAAACAACAATGGAAAGACTACTGACAATTATCTTCCTACTTCTCTCGCTGACAATCTCGGCGCAGAGGGTAATCGAGAATCCTGTAATTGGTGGCCGCAGTATGGGCACGTGTACGGGTTTCTTCATCGACAAAATCGAACTTTCCGACAATGCCACAAAACTCTATTTGACCAATTACCACGGTTACAAGGAGGGATGGTTTCGCATTGCGTCAACCACTACGCTCCGTGCGGGCGGCAAGCAGTGGAAGGTGACATCCGCCGAGGGCATCGACCTTGACGTGCAGGTCTATCCAAAGGACGACGTGGAGTTTGTGACGCATTATGTGCTCAATTTCCCCGCCATAGACCAGTCGTTGCAGACTGTTGACTTCTACGAGACCGACGACCTCAATTCGTACATCCTCTACGACATCGCCCTCACCGACCAAGCCGCAGAGCAAATCCGTAAGCGCATCGCCTTCCCCGACGCACTCCGCAATTACGCGCTCAATATCAAGGACAACGGCGAGAGCCTCGAAAAGAATGATTTTACGATGACGCCCGCCATTGTCAAGGGCAAAATCTACGGATTTGAACCGAGGACTTTCGGCCCGAGGTTGGACAATTCGATTACTGCCAGTATCTACAATCCATTTTTGGCGAAGCAGGTGTCGTATTCGTCAAAAATCAACGCCGACGGCACTTTTGAAATTTCCGTGCCGATGACCACAAAACATCAGGTGGTGTATTTGATGGTACAGCCTATCATTGGCAACTATGTATTGCTCTCCGCCGGAAAGACAGTTGAGGTCAATTTTGATTTCCAAGAGATTTACCGTCCGTGGGAACTGCCCAACGGTCTTTTGATACCGTATTTTGCAGGCGAGAATGTTGACCTCAATTATGCTTTGTCATTGGAAGTGTCACGTGGCATCTATCGAGAAATACTCGACAATCCAACCGCCGCAGCCAAGGTGTCAAAATTCACAATGGCGGAGTACAAGGATTATGTGTTGAAGTTTTTTGACGATTACAACATCCGCATCGACGCAATGCCGATTACAAAACGCGCCAAGGAATTGTTGCGAATCGAATTGAAGTCAGAGGAGGCGTACTACCTTTCGATGGGAAGCCATTGGATAGAAAACGCATACCGTATCGCCAATGGCAAGGGCTACCGCGACCCGATTCTCGATTTTACGAAGCCGAAGATGGACGAGAGTTATTTGGATTATCCGCAATTGATTGGTATTGATGATATTATGATGTTCTATGCTCGCCAATTCAGTTACAACATCTATGGATGGAATATGTGTTTTCAGCAAGTTTTCTATAAGTCAAGGTATTTGGACGAATATAACGCGCTCTACGCCAACACGATGGAAACCCTTCCCTCTACTGTCAAAAAAATGCCGAAAAAGGAAAAGCCGCTTGCCGCCATCCTCGCTCAAAAATTCCGCACCGCCGACACTTCAAGGACACCCGAAGAACGAGATTTTGAGAAAAAATATGGTGACGTCATATTGTATCAAATCGTTGAGATTCAAAAACAAGAAGACGAAATTGCGAAGGTTGCACTCGACAAAATTTTGGGCGACGGCGATAGTTATTTCAAGGATTTCGTCAAGTTGCAGAGCATTTGCCAACCGTTGAACCGTCAGACTGTTGTGTCTGATTCGGTGGTCAGGGAGGTAGAAAAAATGCGCATCCCGTTCTACGCCGAATACATCAAGGCAAAAAACGCCGAAATCGTTGCCAAAATTGCCGCCGAAAAAGCGCGTGGCGGCTACCACGTCCACAAGGCTGGCGACAGCGAGGGCGATTCGTTGCTTGTGGATTTGATAAAGGATTTCAAGGGCAAGGTCATCTTGATTGACTTTTGGAACACTTGGTGTGCGCCCTGCCGTGATGCCATCAAGCAAATGAAGCCGATGAAGGAAGAGTTTGAAGGCAAAGACGTTGTGGTTATGTACATTGCTGATGAATCGTCACCGCAGGAGACATACGACGGTATGATTGTCTCTATGAAGGGCGAACACTACCGCCTCTCGGAACGTCAGAAAGGTTCCCTTATGCAAAAATGGGGCTTCACCGGCATCCCGTCGTATGTAATCATTGGCAAAGATGGTATGGTGAAGGACTTCCACACTGGCTTCCAAGGCGTGGAATATTACAAGCGGAAGATTGAGGAATTGTTGGCGCAGGATTATGGAAAGTGCTACATTACAGGCGTTTTGAGCGATATGTCGAAGGGCAAGACAGTCGTTGTTTGTCCGTCGGATGT
>JAFXMJ010000373.1 GCA_017530465.1 Bacteroidales bacterium | reverse complement strand
AACGACGGCGACGCAAACAAATCCACGCCATTGCCCATCAACTCCTTGGCACGGTGGATGATAGCCTTCAACATTTCTTCCGCAGCGACAACAGTTTTGTGCAAATAAACCTGCCAATACATCAACCGACGCGCCACGAGGAATTTTTCGACGGAATAGATGCCTTTAGCCTCGATGACGGGTTCGTCGTTGTAACACGAAAGCATCTGTATAATCCTCGCGCTGCCTATCACGCCGTCGCTCACGCCAGTGAAAAAACTGTCGCGGTTCAAGTAGTCCAACCTGTCCATATCCAACTGACTGCTAACAAGTTTGTGCAACAATCGACAAGGATGCGTATTGTTGAAAACCATAATGCCGCCCGCAAGACGACCGTGGAAATCATTGTCTATTATCTTCATAAACTCCTCCGAAATCCGCTCATGCGACACGTTGCAGAAAAAACTATTCTCCAACGTGTGGGAAAAAGGTCCGTGTCCGAGGTCGTGCAGGAGTATCGCAATCATCGCCGCCTCGCGGTCGTCTTCATTGATAATGAAGCCTTTGCGCCCAAGCACCGACAATGCGTCCTGCATCAGATGCGTGGCGCCCAATGCGTGTTGAAACCTCGTGTGCATCGCCCCAGGATGCACCAAATAACTGAGACCCAACTGTTTGATGCGCCTCTGACGCTGAAACAGCGGATGCTCTATGATGTCGAATATCAACTCATTGTCGATGTTGATAAGGCCATACACGGGGTCATTTACTATTTTGAGTTTGTTGGTGGACATAGTTGTAATTGTTTTGGGCAAATATAAAAAATTTTGCGGAACAATGCAAAAAAATTCTCACTCCTTCCTCCGCAACTCAAACCTATCCCCATACATCTCCCACTGCATCGGCAGAATCATCTGCCAATTATTTTCGGAGATGAATTTTTGTTGGGCGATGATGCGGGAGAGGTCGGAATGGGCGGCTTCTTTTTTCATTATGACTGTACGCGCAGCCAAGAATGCGGCGAGCCATTCGGTTTCGTTGCCACCTTGCGATGGCGGACGGGACGAGGCGAGGGCAGACTGACGGATTCCGCCAAAACTATCCTCGTCGTCGCCAGGGCCGTGCACCACCAACGCATCGTAATCAATAAATGCACCAAGCGTGCTAAGTCCATCTTTTTCAGCGTAATATAGCGCAGGATTATAGTACATTACATTCAATACCGAATCCTGCGCCAAAAACATTTCCGTGTCGCGGGCGGCAAGTCGCCAAGCATTTACAAACTTTTTGCCGAGACCTTTGTGCGAAGCCGTGCCGTTAACTTTTTCGAGGGCGGGGAGATATTTTGCAAGCGGATTGTCGATGGGTTTTAGCGCAAGGTAACGCTTAACGACCTCCAACATATCTCCCGTCCCCGATGTGAAGCCGATGACGCCCGCCGTGTAGCCTCGTCCGTCGCCAATGTCCTTGATAAAAGCGTATTGCGCCTTGAAATCGAGCGACGAATTTTCTGCCGACGATACGATGCAAAAAAATATCGTCCTCATATCCTGCGGCACTTCACGGGAAATAACCTGTGCGCCGCAAGTCAAGGATGCTATTAACAACAAGATGATTGTCAACACTTTGCGCATCATACGACTAAAAATCTATTTTTTGCAAAAAAATACATATACTTTATTGTACATATATACGCCCTCCTCCTTTTTACTTGCTATAATCAAATACGAAATGTTTTATAACTCCAAAATTAGCATGTGTTGATTCAAAATACTGATTATGAATAGGATTTGGCATTCTAACTAATATTTCACTACTTCTATTGCTATTATTTAAAATGTCATTTATCTTTTGGATTGTAGTGTCAATTCCACCTTTTACCAAGTAACCAAGCAATATCCCATGTGGATATTTTTGGGTAATATAATGATTGATTCCAGTGTCAATATAACGCTTTAACAAATCACTGTCATTTTCTTTCAAACGTTTTGCCTCCACATAAAAAAAATATTCCATCTTTTTACAAAATGAAGACATTCGCATATCGATTCTTGACTCTTTATTTGCAAACCCCTTTATATTTTGAATAATATCTGAATGTAAATGTTCCTCTATGTTGCAACTGATACGCCACCTTACCCGTTGCGGATTGCATTGAATATACTTGTCCAACATACTCGTAAAATCATTTTCCATCCAATCAATTCGGTAATCATGTTTCAAAATCGACGTATAATACGCAGAAACAAGTATCATTATGCAGTGATTTTCAAAATCGTGCTTGATTTTTTGTATAACAGAAACAGCCAATCCCATTTTCAACCCTCCATGTTTAAAATTTCAATAATGAGATTGGATGCGTCCTGCATAGCCGCAGATTGAGTCCAAAAACGCCTTTGATTCGGACGTATTATATATATGTCATTTCCGTCATAGTGATTCAAATTTTTCCGGAAATAAACGCTACTACCTTTTTGAGCCCATAAATATTTGTCAAGTTTTATCAACGCACTCCGCATGGTAAGGTCAGACTGCACAATATCGTGCTTCTCGCTACCAAATGATATTTTTATCATCACAAGAGGAGTGTTATATTGCAACGAATACAGTGTTCCATTAACAAACAAATCTTGATTATCAAGGAAGTCATTCAGTGAAGAACAGATAACCTTTAAATAATCAATTATTTCTTTCGATCTAGTTGCACATACGATGTTGCTGACAGATTTAATCATCAACGATTTTGTAAAATTGGCAAAATCAACAATAATTTGTTTTTCACATTTTGAAATACCATATTTGTCAAAAATAATAGAATTAATCTCTGTCTCCATTCCATTAGCATCAAAAGACAATGCATCATTAACAATGTATTTGTCAAAAACTGCTGCCAAAGTCTCCAAATCCTGATTGTCAAGAATAAACGGAAGATCATCTATCTCATTCTTCTTTATCTCTTCCCTTTCAATTCCAATTGACGGTGAAGATAGAAACACATAATACTGCACTATCAGCGAATTCAAAAAGCATGTTAACCCTTTGAGATACTTTGATTCGACACCATAGATACCAATGACCTTGCTATTAAACGAACATTTTTTTTCAATATAAGAGGCACAGATATTCCAATCGTGCAAACCTTCTTTTAACAAAATATGAGGAGCCTCAAACGTCTCATTATTACCTATGCGTCGAAATGCTTTCACAGCAAATTCATTTTCTTGTGACAATTCAAATTGCTTGGAATACAAATTCTTTGACGCTGAGGACATTCCATTGCATAATCTTTCAAAATTTGAAGACACATATCTGCCAATAGAATCAGGTCTTATATAATTCTGAGGGATATTATCGTTTATAAGTAACCTCTTTGTTGTAGAATCTACGAATTGCAATCCGACGCCGTATTGAATTTTGTTTTTTGACAAAAACTGTCTTAATTTCGGTAGTTTTGACAATCGTTGTATCAACTCGTAATCCATATCCCCACCCCACATTGCTATCTTCCAAATCTTTGTGTCGGGCTTTTGACATTCCTCGCGAGGCAGATACTTTACATCAGAACTGTCGATTACTACACCTTCAAGCACATTTGACTTAATGTATGTTTTTGGGGCATAATACACAACCTTATCGGATTTGTCAACAGGTTCGTTCATCTGATAAAAGGCTATACAGACAGGTCCTACCGCTGAACCGAACAACTGACCGCCAAAATCTTTTGTGGACTTCCTCAGTATCGAAAAATTATATACCTTTCCAACATAGCAATCTTGAAATAGCCATTTCCTGAAAGCCTGATATTTGCTGCCCGTGTTCGTCAATATTTTGGCATTGAAAATCATAGCGATTTTACCTTTTGGGGCAAACGCAACCGCTTTGTGTAAAAAAGGCAGTACCATCTCCTTGGCAAATCCGTTTTTCTCACAATAACTACGAATAGATTCGGGAAGAACAACATTCTTACTTTTGTTCTCCGTACCAAAAGGAGGATTCCCGACGACCAAATCAAATGATATGCCCTCTATGTCAGTGTTCGTCCTGATTGTATCCCTACAAAACAAATTATTTCCCTTTTTGTCGGTTCTAATATCAGGAGCGTTTACCAAACATGGAAGTTTAGTCGATATCCACACCGTTTTAGGATCTAAGTTATCAACCAACGCCAAATAAAGACTGAAAGCCGCAACAATAATTGCTTGCTCATTCTGTTCGATTCCGTATATATTGGTCAATAATATATCCTTTAACAACTTAAAATCAGTTGGTTTCTTTCCATGTGCATTTTCATACCGTTGCAACAAACGCTTATAACCTTCCACAAGGAATATCCCCGATCCACATGCAGGATCCAATATTTTTACATTATAATCGGTATATTTGCTTTCTATCGGAAGAACTTCATCCAATATCAACTCCACCAAAGATGTAGGAGTGTAATATGCGCCCGCACCTTTTTTACCCTTTGGATCGGACTCTTTCAAAAAATGCTCATATATTTCACTGAGCAACTCTATCCGTATAATTTTAAAATCAAACAACCGCCAATCTTCAAACAGTTCCGTTTGCCCATCATTTTCATAACCATTTATGAAACATTTCCTTATAACTTCCAGGTGTTCGTTGGTCACCTTTTCGCGCTCACCCTCCAACAAGGAAAAAACGTTACCGTTAAATTGTTCCTCTAATTTGGAATATAGCCTATACGTGGCATTAACATCTTTTAATATGTCAAAATATTTTTCGGCATTTATCAATATTGTTCCATAAAATTTAGAATCTGTCGCGCCCCTGTCTTCAAGATACAATAAAAACAATGACCTCAGAATGATTTTATGTATGACGGCAATATCATTAAGTCCAATTTGCTGCAACTTCTCGGTAGTACGTTTCAAACTTTCAACAAGATACTTATCAACCCTCCTTTGAAGGTTGATTTTGCTCCTGATATCGGCGGCTTCGGGCAATGACCAAATAATACCACTGTCCATAGCCATTGCAGAAAACACAGACACCAATCGTGAGATTGAATCTTCGTCAGATGAAGTTGCCCTATACATTTCTAACTTCTCTAATTCGCTGTCATAATTGGAGTTACGGAAACGGCAGAAAGGTTTTGCAGTACAATTATATATCCTGATTTCAGTATCATTATATACATACAAAAACAAAACCTTTTGGTAATTCCATAGTTTTTGTTGTATGTTCGCAATTTTTTTTATTGTAAATTCATCAAAAACAGATACCTGTTTAATAAAAACAGCGGGATAACTTTTGGATTCATTTGTAGAAAAATAAATACCATCGACATCAAAATCTACAACTTGTTTGGCTATAATAGACTGACTCTCCGACATTTTCTCAACATCGGATACCTTTATGCTTCTTTCCAAGCCCAAAAGCGATATGAAGTCTTTTTGCGCCATAAAAATATCTCTACTAATTGACAACCGCAAAAGTAAACATATTTTACGAATAAAAAAAAAGTTTACAATTGTTTCATCAAAAAAAATGGATTAGGCGCGTTATACATATGCCTAATCCATTTTTATTACCTCGCCACCAACACACATCCGCCTCTCGGAGCGCACTTGACAGACTTGGGGAGTGCAGAAAGTTTTTCAATCTGCCAGCCAGTGCCGTCCACATTGTCAAAAAACATCTGAACGTCTTTGGTAGCACCGATGAAATCAAGGTTTACATCAATTGATTTGACTTCGTTGGTGCCATTGATGCCGGCAATGTACCAAGTGGTGCCCTTGCGACGCGCAAGTACCACATATTCACCAGGATAGCCACAGACAAATTTGGTGTCGTCCCAAGCAGCAGGCAGTTCGGAGAAGAAATCCTTGACCTCCTGAGGCTGAGCCAAAAGGCTTTCGGGGCGGTCGGCAATGTGCTGCAAACCTGATTCAAACAACACTGTAAGAGCAAGTTCGTGAGGATTGGTAGTAATGTGCGGATGCTGCGAATCCGAAAAAGCGCACGGCGTGTAGTCCATCGGGCCAATTACATTGCGAGTAAAAGGCAACGTTGCATTATGACAAGCCGCCTTGTCGGTGAATGTTGGCACATTGTTGTACCACTCCGCGCCGTAAACACCCTCAGTGCTAAGCAAATTAGGGTAAGTGCGCTGCCATCCGCGAGGGATAGTTGCGCCGTGGAAATTGACAGTCAAATGATGCTTAGCAGCGGCTTCCAAAAGGTCGATGCAATAAGACATATTCATTTGGTTGTCGCCGGAGAAAAAGTCGATTTTAACGCCCGAAACGCCAATCTTTTCAAGCCACGCAAATTCTTTTTCGCGGTCTTCGGGCTTGTTGAGGCGGAATTTTGGCGTGGGCGCACCGTCCACCCAACCCACAGACGAATTGTACCAAATTAGGGGTTTGATTTTGTTGTCAACTGCATATTTAACAGCGTCTTCGATGGTCTTGCCGTCCTTCATTGTGTCCCATTCGGCGTCGATGAGCACGTATGGAAGTTTCAGAGCAACAGCCAAATCCACGTATTTCTTGATGATTTCGTAATCGTTGGAGCCGTGATTGTAAGCCCAATAAATCCACGATACCACGCCCGGCTGTATCCACGACACGTCGGTTAATTTGGATGGTGCGGCGAGGTCTGTAATCAACGTACTCTCCACAATGTCAGCGAGTTGACCGATGATGGCAACGCGCCACGGCGTATAAAAATCGCCAGAGATTTTCTGTTCGTTTTTGTCGGGGCGCACTTGGAAAGATTCGAGGTTTTGGTCGTTCCAAAGGCTTGACGCACTGTTCTTTGCGGCGACATCAGCCTCGCTCAACAATACAAAAACATCCCTCACCGGCTCTATCAACGCCGGATAACCCCAACGGCAGTTGAAACCGTCAGCCGACTTGTTGATGCCCGAATAACTCGGCACAGGCTGTTGCTTGGCAGAGGTCTCCAACGGGAAAAACCCCTCGTAACTGTCGCACCATTGCTGCATCCAACGGTTGACACCTTCGGGGATTTTGTAGGTGGTCTTTTCGGCAGGGATTTCCGCGCCGTCCATTCCGTGCAGACGGTAACGGAATGCAATGCCGTTGTTATAGACGCGCAGGATGAGGTCGATGTTTGGACTCAATGCGGCTGAATACTCGCTGCCAAGGTTCTCGCACTTGCTCCGCTTGCCCGAAAGCATTGTGTATTCGTCAGTTATGGACTTCACAAAATTGAAATCGGGAGCCGCGCAGCCGTCGTAACCAAACTTTTCCACTGCAAAAATCTTTTGATTTTTGTAAGTGATGATGTACTTGCCCGAATCGGCAAACAAGGCGATATTATTGTCGGGCGAGGAGCAAACATAATTTTTGCTGCCGCAACCCTGAATCATCCAACTGACTGACAAACAAGCCAAAAGGACGAGAAATAATTGTAGTTTTTTCATAAGTATGTAGTATTTAAGTGTTTCCTTAGTGTTCTATCGAACAGATTTGTACGATTTCTCGCGTAGCGACTTTATTGAATCACATTATAAAATGTGTCCCTCTCCACAGGCGTAAGTCCAACGGATTCAATGAGTTCGCGGATTTGTTCGACGGTCATTGAAGGTTTGCCGTCAACGCCAGCCATAGTGTAGATTTTGGTGGAATCATCGACTGTACCGTCAATGTCGTCCGCGCCGTATTGAAGGGCGAGTTTGGTGGTT
>JAFXMJ010000372.1 GCA_017530465.1 Bacteroidales bacterium | reverse complement strand
TGCAACTCCGCATCCGCGTACTCGAAAAGGAGGTTGCAAGGCTGCATACACAAATCAAAAAGGAGCGTTACGGTTTGGTGTGGCTCGACGTGCCAGAAGGGTTTGAACGCGAATCCGAAAACCAAATCCCCGTGTTGGAGGAGGTGAAGGACAAGGCTATCAAAAACGACGACGGCAAACCTACGCACATCATCATTGAGGGCGACAACTACCACGCCCTCACTTGTCTCAATTATACCCACAAGGGCAAAATCGATGTTATCTACATCGACCCGCCTTATAATACTGGTTCTGACGGTTTTACATACAAGGACAAACGGTTCTTGAAAGAATTTCCCGACGGTTCGCCCGTACCCAAAGACCACCCTTTGCGCCATAGTTATTGGCTTTCGTTTATGAGCAAAAGGCTCGAATTGGCTAAAAATCTTTTGAGCAACAAAGGTGTAATTTTTATTTCAATTGACGATAATGAACAAGCTAATTGTAAGTTATTGTGCGATAAGATTTTCGGAGAAGAAAATTTTATTTGTTCGTTTGTATGGAAAAGTAAAAGTGGAGGAGCAAACGATAGCAAATACGTTGCTGTTGACCACGAATATATTATATGTTATGCAAAAAAAGCAGACAAAGTAACAAAAATGAACGACAAATATGCAGAGGTAACAACATCTTATAATTTCAAAGACGAAAAAGGCGAATATGCTTTGGATCGATTGGATAAACAAAGCATAAGATATTCTGATTCATTAAACTATGAAATTATTGGACCTGATGGCAAATCGTATTGGCCAAAACACAAGGATCCAAAGAATCCAAATGCGACTTGGCGATGGAGTAAAGAACACGTTCAAAACAATATGAATGAATTAGTGTTTAAGAATGGTTGTATCTATACTAAAAACTATAAAAAAGAAACTAATATAGCGCGTAGTATATTATATGAAGAACGTTTTGGAAGAACGAGAACGGGCAAAACCGATTTTTATGATTTGTTTCAAAATGAACTTTTTACTGCACCAAAACCTGTAAAATTATTATATCATTTTTTTACAATTTCAACATCTTCAAATGCCGTCATCCTTGACTTTTTCGCCGGTTCGGGAACAACTCTCCATGCCACGATGAAATTAAATGCGGAGGATGGCGGCAACCGTCAATGTATTTTGGTGCAGCAAAAAGAAGGCGACAAAAACATTTGTGAATCTGTTACTTACGAGCGCAACAAACGAGTAATCAACGGCTACACCAACGCAAAAGGCGAAACCATCCCAGGGCTCGGAAATTCGCTGAAATATTACCGCACGGCTTTTGTAGGCAAAAATACGCCGCGCCGCGCCACCGACTACGACTACGACAAAACCGAACTTTCCAAAAAAGCCGGATGCCTCTTGGCGTTGGCAGAAAACACTTTGGAAGAAATCGAAGCCTCAAATTCGTTCCAAATATTCTCTGACGGCAAAAAGCGTTACACAGGAGTTTATTTTACGGGCAGACTTTCTGAAATTCAGGCTTTTACACAAAAACTCGAAACTCTCCGCAACAAAAACCGACGGATAAGGATAACCGCTTATTTCTTCTGTTGGGGCGACTGCGCACAGTTTGAAGACGAGTTTGAGAGCCTCGAAAGAATTTCTATTCAGCCTATCCCAAAACCAATTCTCGATATTTACCAATCTATTAATAGATAAAAAGTTATGCCAAAATATACACCAAAAAAATTTCAGCAAAAGGCCATCGACCAACTTGTGGCAACATTCAAAAAGTTGTGGCAAAACGGCATCGACCGCAGCCAGCTCGTTTTTAAGTCGCCCACCGGCAGCGGCAAGACGTTTATGGTGTGCAATTTTGTGGATCAATTGAACAATCAGCCTGATTTTGAGCAAGATATTGCATTCGTGTGGGTTACGTTTTCCGACGATTTGGCAATGCAGAGCAAGGATAAGTTCTACGAATATTATTTCCCTAACATCAGCAATCAATTGCTTACTGTACAGGATTTTAGCCAAGGTGTATTGAAGAAAAACGACATAATGTTTCTCAATTGGCAAAAACTTGTCTCCAAAAAGGCCTCCGACCGTGTGCTCCGCCGTCCTGAAAACGACGATTTGCAAAAAGAGCAGGGGTTTTATTTTGAGGACATCGCCGAAAAGACCCACACCGAAAACCGCCGCATTGTGATGATAATCGACGAGAGCCACAAAAACGTAACAGCGAGCGCGCTCCGCGATGTAATCAATCCTCTCAATCCAAAAATAATCGTAAAGGTGAGCGCAACGCCCGAAGAAATTCCCAACGCAAGCGAAATCACCAACAATCTTGCCGGATATGTGGAAGTAAGCCGTCAAGACGTTGTGGCAGAGGGTCTTATCAAGGAAGAAATCGTATCGCAAACCGAGGACGACCTCAATCAATACACCGCCCAAGACCACGACACACTTTTGCTCGATTTGGCTATCGACAGGCGACAATCGGTGTTGCAACAGTGGCAAAGCATCGGGCAAAATGTAAATCCGCTTGTATTGATTCAGCTCCCAAACGACGACAAAAAACTGAAAGATACTGGAGTGAAAAGCAAAGAAGAAATTGTAACTCAATATCTTACAGAAATTAAGAAAATCGACAAAAACAAAATTGCATATTGGTTTGACAACCGCCGCGAGAATATGGACAACATAGCCGACAACGATTGCCCTGTGGAGTATATGCTCTTCAAGCAGGCAGCCGGCACGGGGTGGGACTGTCCTCGTGCGCATATCTTGGTGATGTACAGGGAGATAAAGTCAAATACATTCAAGACCCAAACCCTTGGACGGATACTCAGGATGCCAGTTTTTGACATTGAATTGTCGTCGTTTCCCGACCTCAAAACTGGTTTTCTCTACACCAACTATCAGCGCAACGAAGTGCAGACTCCGGGCGAAAAAGGCACCGAAAACAGACCGAAAACAATTGTTGCGAAAATCAACACTCAGCAAAAAATCAACTTCGCCACAAAGACTGTCGCCAAACAGATTCAGCAGGCTGTAAAACAGACGCTCACCGAAAAATCCGTGTCCAACGACAAGGTAAAAACTACTATTAAATCGGTGATTAGCAACATAATAACCGAATTTAGCACCAATGCCAAAACGATAAGCGAAACTGCCGACAACGAGACAGACTTTCTTGTAAAGGACACCAAAATACAACAAAAGAAAAACGAGACCACGCTTAAAATCAAGGAAAAAGTAAGCGAGGAGATTAAGAAAACGTTGCAGGAAAGCCAACAAGAAATCACCAAGGAGGAGCAAGACGAACTCGATGACGACGTGATGAACATCGTTAACAACGCCCTCAACGAAGTGGCGGGCAAGCGTGAGGCAGAATTTGAATTGGATTCCGCGCTCAAAAGCGACTTCATCTCGCGCACCGACTACGGCGACATCGGCAAGGCAAGCGAATTTCAGGAGCATTTCTTAAATTTTATGTGCAACCATTTCTCTGTCAACGATATGCAGAACGACGACCAAAAACGCCTCAATCTGCAAAATCACGGTTTGAAACTCGACACCGTTTTGGAGCAGGATGTTATGGTAAACGCCCGTTTCAAGTCCGACATCGACGATTCTGTAAACGAATTTGGCAAAAACATCAAATTTGAAATGTCGGACAACGATGTTGATAAAGAATTTGCCTGGCGGTGCTACGAAACGGTGGAAAATCTTCCGCAAGAATACCGCATCGGCAACATCGCCCGCTCGTGGGGACCGCTTAAAGAGGCTTTGCGCCAATGGTTTAAGATTGCCATGAATTTTTATCCCGATTTGGTGACGTGCTACAAAGTGTTTCTCAACGACCTTCACAAAGGCGACAACAGCATAATGAAAAACGCCCTCAACAAGTGTTTCCAAGCCTACAAGCCGCTGTTGGAGCAGCAGTTGCGCAAAAAGCGGGAGCAAGAATCCAAGAAGTCGTTTGTTTTCAAGATAAAGACAAGTTATTCATACGCCGACGATTACAAGCCATTTCAGGGCAACAAGTCGATTGTGCAGCCTTTCTATCTGCCCGAAACATACGACGGGCGCGACAATGAAACCGATTTCATAAAGTATCTCGACAGCAAGTACGACAAGATAGAATGGTGGTTTAAAAACGGTGTCGGCAAGGATTTCCTCGCCTTCAAGTTCACCGACAGTATTACGGGCAAAGAAAAGCTTTTCTACCCCGATTGGATTGTGCTTTTCAACGGCAACCGCATTGGAATTTTCGACACCAAAGGCGGCATCACAGCGCAGTCGCCCGACACCAAGGACAAGGCGGAGGAACTCCAACGCCGCATCCGCACCCTCAACGCCACAAGTCGCCAATACAAATACATTGGCGGCATCGTTGAAAAGCGCGACTTAAAATGGCTTTACAATAGTGCCGAGGAATATGTTTACGAAAACAATGCCGATTGGAAGGAAATGGAGGAGGTGTTTTAATTGTGCCGTGACATCTTATCGCAAGAATAACACGTATTTTTTTGCAATTTCGGACAAAAGAGATTATATTTGCGGTCGGTTAATAATAAAAAATAGAAACATTATGAACGAAAACGAGACTACAACCAAGAACCCTGAAACTCCTGAATGGACTCGCGAGGATGTGTTGGCGTGGCTGAGGCGTGGACGCGAGATTAAAGAAAGGCGTAAGAAGGAGTTGCAAGAGTGGTATGCGGAGCAACAACGTCGCAAGAAAGAGGCAATGGAATCAGGATATTATGATATTGAATGGGTATAGAAATATGTTGCGATGATTGTGCAACGCAATAATCCAACTCTTAATAAAATTATAGAACGCTTTGATGCTGATGTCGCTATGTTCAACGAATTTAAGTGAGTTCCTGTGTATTTTCTTCTCCCGCTTCCTCCGTCTCGCTTCCCTTTTTCCTTCTGAATTTGTCGCGGAGTTTTTTGTAGCCTTCTACGCCGAGGATTGTGAGTCCGCCGTATTGTGCGGTTTTGGCAAGTCCAAAGAGAATTACCCATAGGACGCCTTTTGCGGAGGTGCTGATGGGCAGAGCCATTTGCGCAAACGACAATATATAAAAAGGTATGCACGATACCAATACAATCACTCCTGTGCGGAACGATAGCGACGCGAGCCAAGCCTTTACTTTGGCAAATATTTCTTTGATATTTTTCATAATGGGCGCAAAGTTACGGCAAAGATTTTACATTTGCAAATAAATATCGCATACGACATAATCTTTGCGACCGATAGTGTGATTTTGCCGACAAAAACTTATCTTTTTTCCCTCAGCCACAGCGTTATAGTTGCCGTGTCGGAGGGCAGGATTACATTGGGATAGACGTGATAGAAACCGGGTTTGAGTTCGTAGCCGATGCAACTGTCTGAATGGTGGAGCGTCCAATACGCCTTTTCGATGCGTCCCGATTTT
>JAFXMJ010000371.1 GCA_017530465.1 Bacteroidales bacterium | reverse complement strand
TCAACAATAGGGAGAAACAGACCGATGCACCCGCCGAATCGCTGCTCGGCAAGTATTTAAAAGGCATAGCCCACACTTTCATCACTTTATTCTGACGGCAACGCCTCAGCTTCATACCTATCAAAAAAAATAAGGCATGTGAACATTAGCGTTCTCATGCCTTATTTTTTAGATTTAGGATTGTAAACTTATTAATAATTGCCTTTCCTCTCAGTCTTCAAAGTGGAATAGTTGATTTTCAGAGCGGAAACCTTGCGGAGTTCCTGCTTGATGTCGGTCACGATACCCATCTTGGCATCGGAGTCCACCTTGAGCGAATATGTAAGGAGCGGCCTTTCTGCTTCGTCGTGCGACTGACGCTCGCTCTCCACATAGTCGGGAATGTCGATGAGGTTGGAAATCTTGTCGTTGAGCTGCACACGGGGCTCTGTGCCGTACTTGCCCTGATATGAAGCAAGCGGTGCGCCAACGTAGATATAACTTACAAGCGACTTCTTCTCGAGTTTCTTGACCTCGGTAGCGGTCGGGAGCTTGATTTTCACCTTGTAGTCGGTCTCCTTCATTGTTGTAACAGACATAAAGAAGAAGAGCAACATGAATACAATGTCGGGAAGGGATGCCGTCGAAAGTGCCGCCATCTGCCTTGAACCACCTTTTCTGAATTTTGCCATAATTACTCCTTTGTTTTTTATGAATGTTACTTGACGCTCCTCGGCTCTGCCTCGGAGATGTTGAGCGGTATCACAAGTTTCACAAGCTTCTGCTCATCGGCGGAGAGGTCGTCGAACACCTTGCCAAATTGTTCCTGAGAGAACTTGTCGCGGGTAATGTTGTACGCCGCCACAATAGCGTTCTGCACCGCTATATACGTCTCGTAATTGGTGCCACGGTCGTTCTGCAACGAAACAACGCCTTTTGTGATTCCAATGTCTCCAAACTGTTCGATGAGCTTCTTCCAGTTTTTAATGTCCTCGACCTTGTTTTCTTTGGTGGCGTCTTCAAGCTTCTTGGACGCCATCACCTTCTCGGCAAGGTCAGCTTTGTCCTTGGGGTTGGTGATGAACTCGATTGTGCGCTCCGTGAGGCTGCTGATGTCAGCGAGCTCGCCTTCGATAGCCAGCTGATTGTCCTTGTTGATGAGCACAATGAAGATGTTGCGTTCGTTTACCTTGTCGTGGTTCTCCTGATCCTTTTCCTGAGGCGGGGGAAGCTGACGGTAAAGACCCTGGTCAACGTTCATTGAAGTAGTCACCAAGAAGAATATCAACAGGAGGAATGCGATGTCTGCCTGGGAGCTTGCATTCAAATCACCTACTTTCTTTGCCATCTTATTCTCTGGTTTTTAGAAAATTGTACTTTTATAAGGTGGCAGAGGCGAGATGCCAACTGCCAACCATATAAGTCATTTTAGTTAAACTTCTTTGCGACCTCGGCGTAGATTACAGCCAAGATAGCGATGCCAAGCGAAATGTACAAGGCATTGAGGCCTGCACCCGACCACTTGAGTTCGGTTTCGTTGGTCTCTACGAGGGTGTCGGTAATCGAGCTGAAAGAGCCGTCGGCCAAAGCGTATGCAACGATGCAAACCAATGCAACTGCAGCAACAACGACCAGCGTCTTCACCACAGACTTAGGATTGTCGATGATCTGCTGTACGAAGCTCCACAACGGGAAAACCAAGAACGCAAGTATTGCGCAGATGAAGAAGAGTATGTATGCCCAACCAATGAATGTATCTGTGATACTATGGTCCATCTGCTCCTGAGGGTTGCTCAACGGCACCACATTCATGTAGAACATCACTACGATGACGGCAGATACCACGAACAACACAATCGTCAGGATACCTAATATTTTACGTAATTGCATAATGTTACTTTTTTATAATTGTTGTTGGTTACAGGGTTCTTGTACTACTTGTGCTTCTCATTGTACCTGATGAGGAGGTCAACGAACTTGATGGAAGCGTCTTCCATATCGTTGGTGATAGCCTCGATCTTGGAGAGAATGTAGTTACAGAATACCTGAAGGATCATGGCTGCGATAAGACCCGTTACAGTGGTGATAAGTGCGACCTTGATACCACCTGCTACCAACGACGCCGAAACGTCGCCTGCCTGCTGGATGGAATCGAAGGCCTGAATCATACCGATCACAGTACCCATGAAACCGAGCATCGGGGAGATGGCGATGAACAAGTTGATCCAGGTAACGCCTCTTTCCATGCGTCCCATCTCAACGGAACCGTAGGAAACAATTGACTTCTCCACTACGTCGAGGCCTTGGTCGTAGCGTTCGAGACCTTGTTCAAAGATACCCGCGACTGGTCCTCGAGTATCACGACAAACCTCTTTTGCTGCTTCGATGCCACCGTTATTGAGAGCGTCCTCTACCTTGTCGAGGAGTTTGTCTGTATTGGTGGAGGCAAGACCCAAGTAGATTACCCTCTCGATAGAGATTGCAAGACCGAGGATCAAGGCGATGAGCACGGATGCCATGAAGCCTGCGCCACCTTCGATGAACTTTGTCTTGATTACCTTGTGGATGGGTTCCTCTACAGGAGCGTCCTGCGAAACCTGCTCAGTCGTGGTGCCATTGGCGCCGCCGTCTTGTGCCATCACTACATCAGCACTGCCGAATACCAACATTCCGGTTATTGCTAATAATGAAAATAGTTTTTTCATGTTGTGTTTTTATTAGTTTTTGATTATACGATAATTGAATTTACTTTATTAGTAGCGGAGAGAAAGGGATTCGAACCCTTGATACCCTTTTGGAGTATACACACTTTCCAGGCGTGCTCCTTCGACCACTCGGACATCTCTCCAATTATCGAAATTGTGCTTTGTAATTTAATTAACTCTCTGTAAAACAATAAATTGCGGAGAGAAAGGGATTCGAACCCTTGGTACCCTTTTGGAGTACACACACTTTCCAGGCGTGCTCCTTCGACCACTCGGACATCTCTCCGTTTTATCGTTTCAAATTCGGCGTGAAATTACAAATAATTTTCGTACTGAAAAAATATTTTCACACAAAAATTAAACAATTTTTTTACATAAACTTTAATTACGCTATATGACAGCATTTTACGCCACGGTCAATCTTGCGCATCAAGCCTTGAAGAACGTTGCCGGGACCACATTCTACAAACTCAACTGCGCCATCTGCTATCATATTTTGTACGCTCTTGGTCCACCTAACCGACGATGTGAGCTGCGCGATGAGGTTTGCCTTGATTTCGTCGGGGTTGGTGTGAGGCAATGCGTCCACATTCTGATACACGGGGCATACGGGCGCATTGAAGGTTGTAGCGGCGATTGCTTCAGCGAGCTCCACCTTGGCTGGCTCCATGAGCGGCGAGTGGAAAGCACCGCTCACCTGCAATTTGATGGCGCGTTTTGCTCCGGCGGCTGTCAGGAGTTCCGACGCCTTGTCAACACCAGGCTCTGTGCCTGAAATCACTACTTGTCCGGGGCAGTTGTAATTGGCGGCTACCACGGTATCGCCACCGGCTGTAACGTCGGCGCACACCTTTTCTATTACAGAATCTTCGAGGCCTACGATTGCTGCCATTGTCGATTTCTGGCTTTCGCAGCACTTCTGCATGGCGGAAGCACGCTTTGCAACGAGTTTCAATCCGTCCTCAAACGAGAGCGCGCCAGCGGCTGTCAACGCAGAAAGCTCGCCGAGCGAGTGTCCAGCCACCATGTCGGGCTTAAACTCGTCGCCCTTTGCCAAAGCCGAAATCACCGAGTGCAGGAACACACACGGCTGCGTAACCTTGGTCTGACGGAGGTCTTCGTCAGTGCCTTCAAACATCAATTTGGTGATGCCAAAACCCAATATCTCG
>JAFXMJ010000370.1 GCA_017530465.1 Bacteroidales bacterium | reverse complement strand
GTCTTTGACTGCCAGTAGTTTTTTGTAACCATCCTTGTTGGGTTTATCGTCATAATACCGATAATCGACAACAATGTAGCCTTCTTTGTTTTTGTAGCCAAATACGCCAGAATTACCATTTTCATAATCTTTCGTGAGCGTATATAGACCGTATTTGTTAATCTGTTCCTTGCAGAATTTCACCTTTTCAGCAGCTTCGTTTTGTGCTTCAGCGTATGCAGGCTGCTTCTTGACTATTGCCTCGTAAAGCGGCAGTGCGCGGGCTACGTTTTTGGTGTCGAATACTTTTTTGGCTTCGCTGAGAAGTCTTTCGTATTCTTCCTTGAGGGCAGATTGTTCTTCGTTTTGCTTTTTTTCTTCCTCTGTGGGTCCGTTGTTTTGCTTTGGCTCGTCCACGGGTTTAGCATTGTCTTTGCCGCCGTTGTCCTCTGGTTTTTGGGGCTTGGTGGTCTGCTGCTCCGTATTGTCGGCGGTTGGGTTGGCAGGGGTATTGGGCGTGTCGCCTTTGCGCATCAGGAAGAAGATGACGATGCCGATTACAACTGCTGCTGCAACGATGCCGAGAATGAGCGGGAGCATATTTTTCTTGCGTTCGCCTTCCACTGGGGTTTCGGCGGGGCGGGCGGCGGGTTTCACTTCAGCGGCGTGTGTCTGCTGGAGCGATGTGCCTGTTACAACTGTGGAATTGAGATCTTCCAAAATCTCGCGGCAGTCATGGTAACGTTGGTCGGGGTCTGCCTGTGTGGCACGGTTGATGACAAGCTTGAAATTGGGTTTTTGCACCGTCGATGCCGTTTTGTCAACAAGGCTGCCTGTGCACATTTCGAGCAGAATCAAGCCAACTGCATATATGTCGGCGCGTTGGTCAACGAGGTTGCCTTTGGTCATCTGTTCCGGGGCGGCGTATTTGGGCGTTCCGGCTTTCACAAGGTGGTCGTCGTAGCTGTCGGAATATGCCAGACCGAAGTCGAGCACCTTGACATTGTCGCCTCGGTATGTTACGAGTATGTTGTCGGGCTTGAGGTCACGGTGTACAATCTGTTTTTTGTGGACGTATGTGAGCTCGTCGCAGAGCTGTGTGATGATGCTGCGTGTCAGCCTCTCGTTTTTGATGAGTTCGCCGGTCTTGATGAGGTCGGAGAGGGGGCGTCCGTCCACGTATTCCATTGTGTACCAAAGACCTTCGGCATCCTCGCCTTTGTCTTCAAAGCGCACGATGTTTGGGTGGTCGAGCTGTACGCCGTTGTCAAACTCTTTCATGAAGAGTTCGCGGTATTGAGGGTTGTCTTTGAATTGCGGTTTTATCCTCTTGATTATGTGCCACTTGCCGTATTTTTTGCCTTGGTACACGGTACTCATCGCGCCTTGTACGGAGAGTTCCTTGATGTCGGTGAATGTGTTGGCAAGTGCGTTAGCCCCGGTCTGTGGGGCGTTGCTTGAAGGCTCTGCCGATGTCACAAAGCCTGAGCCGAGGTCTGCACCGCCGGTCTGTCCGCTGTCGGTGATGAAACCGGAACCGAGTGTGTTTTCGTTGTTGTCTGCCATTTTGTTACTATATCATTTAGTTATTTGTTTTTTATTTCTTTTCTTCAGCTCCTACCGCCAGTCCGTTGGCGAAAAAGACGTTGCCTTCTTCGAGTTTTACAATAGTGTAGGTATTGATTTTTTGTCTTGGGCGGCTGATGGCGGCGATGCGCACTGTGCCGTCGGAGGTGATGATTTCGTCGTTGTCGCTGAGGGTGTAAACCTTGCCAAAACCTTTGTAAGCGGCGGTTTTGGCGGGGTTGGACGACGCCCATCCGTGCGTGGTGAGCAGTGGGTGGTCGTCGGTGGCGGTGATGTGGCGTCCGTCTTCAAAAGTGTATGCCGCGATATTGTCGTGCGGTACGGAAGCGATTTTCAGCACCTTGGTCTGGTAGGTCTGCTTGGTGTCGGGATTGTAGGCAAGGATGACGTCGCCAACCTTGATTTCCTCGATGTTGCGGTAAGTGGTCTCGGTAATCATAATCTTGGTATTGGCGGCAAAACAATACGTATCCAGGGCATCTGAATCGATGTCCTGCGCCTGCGATACCGTGGCGACAATGGCAATCAGTGCCGCCGTTATGATTAGTCGTTTCATTTTTGTACCGTTTTAGTCCAAATGTATAACGCTGGATTGTGCGGTTTTAGTCTGTCAAAACAACGTTTTCTTCTTCGTCGTTGTCGAGGCGGTCTTCCTCGATGATGAGGTTGTCGATGATGAAGTTTTGACGGTCGGGCGTATTCTTGCCCATGTAAAACTCCATCAACTGCTGTATCTGGTCTTCACGTTTGATCAATACCGGCTCAATGCGCATTTCAGGGCCGATGAAGTGCTTGAACTCGTCGGGCGAAATCTCGCCAAGACCTTTGAATCGCGTCATTTCGGGGTTTTTGCCGCACGCCTGTATTGCAGCAAGTTTTTCCTCCTCGGAGTAGCAATAGAAGGTCTTTTGCTTGTTCCTGACTCGGAAAAGCGGGGTCTGCAGGATGTAGAGGTGCTTGTTTTTGATTACCTCCGGGAAGAAATTGAGGAAGAACGTTATCATCAGCAGCCTGATGTGCATGCCATCGACATCGGCATCCGTCGCGATTACAACCTTGTTGTAACGGATGTTTTCGATGCCTTCCTCGATATTGAGGGCGGCTTGCAGGAGATTGAACTCCTCGTTTTCATAGACCACCTTTTTGGTGAGTCCAAAACAGTTGAGCGGCTTGCCTCGCAGACTGAACACAGCCTGAGTATTGACGTCGCGGCTCTTGGTGATGCTGCCGCTCGCCGAGTCGCCCTCCGTGATGAATATCGTGGCCTCCGATTTGCGCTTGTCGTTGGTATTGAAATGGACGTTGCAATCGCGGAGCTTGCGGTTGTGGAGGTTGACTTTTTTGGCGCGCTCACGGGCTATTTTCTGTACGCCAGCCATTGCCTTGCGGTCGCGCTCGTTGTCAAGTATCTTTTTGAGCAGGGTCTGCGCGGTGTCGGGGTTTTTGTGGAGATAATTGTCGAGTTCCTTGCAGACGAAGTTGAGCATGAAGTTGCGGATGCTCTCGCCGTCGGGCTTCATATTGCGGCTACCGAGTTTGGTCTTGGTCTGCGATTCAAAAACGGGTTCCTCCACCTTGATGCTCACGGCGGCGCACATCGACATCTTGATGTCGCCGATGTCAAATTCTTTCTTGTAAAAATCGCGGATGGTCTTTGCCACAGCCTCGCGGAATGCCATTACGTGCGTGCCGCCCTGTGTGGTGTGCTGTCCGTTGACAAATGAATATATCTCCTCCGAAAACTGGTTGTTGTGCGTGATGGCAATCTCGATGTCCTGACCTGTGAGGTGGATGATTGGATATACGCCCTCGCTGCTCATATTGTCGGTGAGGAGGTCGAGAAGTCCGTTTTTGGAGTTGTAGAGCTCGCCGTTGTAATTGATGGTAAGTCCCGTATTGAGATATACGTAATTCTTGAGCATCGGGACAATGTAGTCGTCTTGGAAAGAATAATTGACAAACAACGATGGGTCGGGCGTGAAGGAAGTCTCCGTGCCGTTTTTCTCGTTGGAGGGCACAATGGCGTCGTCCTGCTGGCAGATGCCTTTGGAGAATACAACTCGTTTGCACTGTCCGTCGCGGAACGAGCGTATCATAAATTCGGTGCTGAGGGCGTTGACAGCCTTGATGCCGACGCCGTTGAGACCTACTGACTTCTTGAACACGCTGCTGTCGTACTTTGCGCCGGTGTTCATCTTGCTCGCCACGTCGCGCACTTTGCCGAGTGGGATGCCGCGTCCGTAGTCGCGTATGATTACGTGCGAATCCTTGATGGAGACTTCAATCTTTTTGCCGAAGCCCATCATGAATTCGTCTATGGAGTTGTCGAGCGCCTCTTTCAAAAGCACATAAATGCCATCGTCGGATGAGGAGCCGTCTCCAAGTTTTCCTATGTACATGCCCGGACGGCGGCGGATGTGCTCCTGCCATTCGAGGGTCTGGATTTTTTCGTC
>JAFXMJ010000369.1 GCA_017530465.1 Bacteroidales bacterium | reverse complement strand
CGTATGGCACTACGGTAGTGCCCACAAGTCCCAATACCAATAGACCCGCGCCGGGAGTTTCGGGCAGGCTCGGCATCACGAGACCCTTCATAATCTCCTCCACCGGCGGATGCGACACCACGGCGGTAGTTATGAACGTAAAGCCCATTATGAACACAAAACTGCCCATAAAATTGGCTATCGAGCGCAGAGATTTGAGGCTCAGTGCGAGGCCTGCAATGAGCGCAATAAGCCCCACGATGAGCCGTTTGTCAAGTTTGGGGAATACGAGCGCAATGCCCTCCACGGAGCCAAGAATGTTGCCGGTTTCGTAGGCGGCGCATCCGAGTATGATGGCGCCCACAATGAGCACAAGCACAGGAACTTGGGCACGCTTCCCCATATAATGGTATTTGATAGCCTGCCCAAGGTTCATGCCCGAATAGATTGTAGATCTTGCACTTGCCTCCTGCAATACGAGACACGCCAATGTAGAGAAAGACAAAGCCCACAAAAGTTGGAACTGAAAGTCAGATCCAGCCTTCGTAGCGGTCGTCACCGTCCCCGGGCCGATAAAGGCGGCGGAGATTATCGACCAAAACAGGATGTTGAGAATCCTGCTCCATACCTTATTTAGGGCTTTGAACTTCATTTAATTGTTACATTTTGCTGTGCAAAGTTACATAAAAATTTTCAAAAGTCAATACGGATATTCTGTTCCTTCATAAAATTGACAATTTCGTCAGCATCGACGATTTCGTGGTCGGCACAGGCGAGGTAGTCGCCGATGGTGTCCACTGGGTCGTGGTGCTTGGTGTAGTCGCCGCCCGAAATCTTCACAGGCACATTGCGCCTACGGTAGTAGAAACAGTAGTTGCAGTTGGAAAGGTCAAACTTGTGGTCGGGGTTCTCGTCGAGGTTCCACGTGGGAATCATCGTGAGGTCGTAGCCCTTCGGAAATTCGCCAGAGCGCGATTCGAGGTGGTTGATTCGTTTGAGGCAGGAGTAATCGACGAGATAGACCTCGCCGAGCGTGTACGCCTCGTGGTCGTTTACGTCGATATAGACGCTGCCATTTTCTGCCATCATCAGTTGACCACGGCTGTAAGCCTTGCCGCAGTATTTGCTGCCGTCCATATAGAACTCAAACCTCTGTCCTTTGAGCAGCGTGCCAAAGACGAAGATGCGAATGAGCTGGTTGCTGAAATTGCTTTCCATAAAGTTAGGTGTTTTATTTATGTTAGTTATAATAATAATTAATAAAATCTATGCCAAAAAGTGAACTATCCGTATATTTTTTACCCATAAACGCTAAAAAACCCGGCAAAGTTGTTACCGGGTTCTTTTATTTTTTTACGAATCTATTCACTAATTACTGCACATTGACCACATCTTCGTCAAACTCGAAGTTCGACTCCAAGAGGCTCTGGTATTCTTCCTCGGAGATGCCGTCCTTGTAGAAGTTGATTGGGTCTTGCGGAACGCCGTTCACCCTCACTTCGTAGTGGCAGTGCGGGCTCGTGGAAAGACCTGTGCTGCCTACGAGCGCGATGATGTCGCCGCGCTTTACCTTGTCGCCAGCTTTCACGAGCAGTTTGCTGCAATGTCCATATACCGTCATATAGCCGTAGCCGTGGTTGATTTTTACGACATTGCCGTAGCCGCTTTCTACGCCGGAGGTGCTTACCGTACCGGCTCCTGCGGCATATATAGGTGTGCCTTCGCGTGCAGACAAGTCCACACCCGCGTGCATTCTGTATATATTCAGGATTGGATGAAAACGATAGCCGAATGGAGAGGCTATTCTGTAAAGGTCTTTTACTGCAACAGGCTGAATAGAAGGGATGCAAGCGAGCATCATTTCCTTGTTGATTACGAGATTGGTGATGTGTTTGAAAGATTTTGCCTGTACAATTGTCTTGCTTGAAAGGATGTCGAGCCTGTTGGCTACTTCAATCATATCCGCCGAATGTTCGAAGCCCCTATACGCTTCGTATCTGTCTGTACCACCGAAACCTGCGGTGCGTTCTTCTTTTGTGAGAGCTTTTTCTTGGAACACCGGTCTATAAAGCTCGTCGTCGTGTTTTGCGATTTCTTCGAGCGAATGTGACAATGTGCTAATCTGGGTACTCAGGGTGGATAGTCGTTCACGTTGGATTGCATTCGCCTCAGCCGCCTCGCGTTCCGCGGGCGATTCTATGTACGACGTACCTGCAATTCCTAACGCTATACCTAAGACAACCGAGGTTGCAAATCTCGGCATCACCTTCTTCAATAGAAATTGTGATATTGCTTCTCTACTTGCTTCAAACCTTAATGTCTCAGGATTGAATTTGTACTTAATTTTGTTAAACATAACTATAAAGTTTTTCTGTACAAGGTTATACTGGTCATCTTTTTTAAGTGCCTACGGGGAGATCCGCCCCGCTTCTACGTATTAACCTTTCCGAAATATTCACGGCTGCAAAGTTAAACATTAGAATTGAAATTTGCAAATAAATAACACATTATTGCTTTCAGATTTACTGGAAAATCTTTCTTTTTGTTTCCTCAATTCTTGCCAACAGTCTGTATTACAATCTTTTGCAAATTAGAAAAAAAAACATAAAAAATTACATTTTTTTTCTTGCTACCTTTGATTCTCGCTTAAAATTGCGGTCATACTTTGTTAACGGAAAATTAACAATACTGGCAATTAAAACAGAAACAAAAACCATACCAAATGTTACTCGGTGTAATCGTTGAGATATTCGTATTGTGCGCCGTGCTTTACTCTGCCAAAGCGGAACGTCAGAAACAACGCGCAGATAAACTGAGGATTGCGCTTCTGAGCCATAATATCAAGTTTTCTTGTATATGCCGACACTTTGACTCCCGCCTCAATCGCCAATAGGTGCGTATCTTTTTTACCTACTTCGATACTGAGGCCAGCCTTGCCTTCCACGCCGGGCACTACCTTGATTTCGCTAAAACCTTTGGAAAATTCCGACGGGCCGAGGGTCTCCACGGGATTGTGGGTGTCGATGTCGAATTTTTCCGACACAGTGTACGAATTTAAGTCCTTGTATTTGAGGATTTCGTAATAGATTGGCTTCAAGAATGCAAGCGAAACGCCGCCCATATAGAAAGCCCTGATTTCCACGCTATTGAGGTCGCCTTTGTGAAATAGATGACGCTGCCGTCCCATCGTGTAGAACAGCTCGAAACAAAAATTTTTCTTGCCAAAACAATATCCGCTGTACCCCGTGTAGTAAGGATTGACGGCACGGTACTGCTGCGGATGCTTGATGAAGCCGATGCCGAAGTCCAGGAGGTTTTTCTTATAAATATTGACGAACTTGCCGCTGCGGAAGTCCATCTCAAAACCGTTGGTCTTGACAATCGCGCCTATCGACCATTCGTTGCGAAATAGGATTTTCTTCTCCGTGTCGATGTCGCCCTGTGCTTTTGCAATGCCACAGGACAACATCACAAGGAGAAATATCACGATACGTTTTGCCATTTTGTTTGGTTAGAAATTGAGAACACTCGCGGCAACCGATGTATATGCCGGACACGCGGGACGCGACGAACGACAAGAGGATACCAACGATATTAACGCAATGGCTGCGACTAAAATTAGGAGTTTTTTCATTTTAATACTTTTTTATGTTGTTTGGCATAATTGCTACATATTTAACGCAAATATATTCATTTTTGTTTGAATTTTCCACATAATTTTTCACATTTTTTTTATCAAAATTCCAACTTTGTGATAATTAAGGTCTTAGCATCCTTCAAAGGGCGCATTTTACCGTGTTCGCAGCCTATCGCCCAGCCCAAATCGAGGCTCATAGAGCCAGTTTTCAACCCTATGCCCACACCAAATCCGCACGGCGAATCGTCAAACGTACCTTGCACGGCTCTGCAATTATAAAATGCCTGGTCATAAAACATCTGCACCGAAAATCCGTCCGCCAACAGCAGTCTGAATGTATTGCACACCGACATTAATCCCGTGGCGCGTAATTCATTGTCCATAAAGCCCCTCAGACT
>JAFXMJ010000368.1 GCA_017530465.1 Bacteroidales bacterium | reverse complement strand
TTATATGTCAGAATGTTAGAAGACAATGTTAATTTTTCGTAATTTTTTTGAGGCGGTATATCTTGCACTCTACAAACACATTACGCCACCTTCCATTCCTTGATGTTCTTCTCCTCGCTCGAAAAAGTGACGCCTACTTTGTACAACTTCCTCGCGTCTTTTTTGAACCGTCCGGCGTAATCCTTTTCGTCGATTTGGTCGAGAGCGGTCTGTGCGTCCTGGTCCATCTTAAACTCAAAAAGATAGACGTATTTGCTGGTGGCAACGATGCTGTCTGCCCTGCCCTTGGAAAAATGCGCCTCCGAAACCACAAACTGCCCGCAAATGGTGAACACAAGGAAAATGACGTTTTGAAAGTCGCGCTCCAAATACTTGGCATTGTTGTTGTTGGCGTATGGCAGGGTGCTGTACAACGCCTGAAAACGCTCCATAAGACTGTCGATATTGCCAGACTCCAAATCGTCCAAAAAATCGGCGTACAAGAACCCAACCAAATCATTTGGTGCTCGGTAAAACTCGTTTACCAAACCGTGTAAGAAACTGAGTTCCACCTCGTTGTTTGGGAAACCGAGAGTGTAATTACGATTTACCGCATTGAAACTCTTTATCGTCAAATAGCCCGTGTAATAGAGCAAAGGAACCAAATCGGTATTCAGGTCGTCGTCCTTGTATGTTTTAAGATATTCTTTCGGATAAATCACATCGTTGACCAAATGCTTGAAATCGTAGTACGCGCTGTGGATGCGCTTCATCAAGATGGTGGGATTGCCGGTGTCGTACCAATAATTCATAAAATCGCACTTGTCAAAGGCATTAAGAAGGCTCACGGGATTGAACACCTTCTCGCCGTCCTCGTGGAAAAGATAACAGTCGTACCAACGTTTGAGTTCGGCGATGCAGCCGTCAAACGATAATTTTTTCTTCTTGGCAAGTTTTTCGATTTCGGGTGTGAAGTTGGCGATAAGTTCTTCGTGCGTGATGCCGCAAATAGCCGAGTATTTTTCGCCTTCGGTGATGTCGTTAGGTTGGTTTTGACCGCTGAAAATAGAGGTTTTGGCAAATTTGGTAACTCCCGTAATGAATGCAAAACGGATGTACTGGTCAGAGGACTTCAACACCGAGAAAAACCCACGGTAAATTTTCTTGGATTCGGGCAGATTCTCGCTCGTAATCAGCGGATTGTCGTATTCGTCAACGATGATTACAGTTTTCAGACCAGTCTTTTCATAGATAGTTTGCATATCGAATCTGAATCGGTACGAAAGTTTCCGGCCTTCGGATTTGTCGTCGTCTTTCTCCACCGCCTCCTTGATGAATTTTTCATCGAAGTCTATGCCGTTGTATCTTTCAAATTCCCACAAAGACATTCTAATCTTAACAATCAACGAAACAGGATCGGAATACTCGCTGTCCACAAAATCAAAATACGCCACTGGATATTTGGTCCAATCTTTTTCGTAGTTGTAGATTTTGAGGCCTTCAAAACTCTCCTTGCACCCTTCAAAATATGCTCGCAAAGTATTGGCCATCAAACTTTTGCCAAAACGTCGCGGGCGGGCAAGGAAATATGATTTGGTGCCAGAATTGGCAAGGTAATACACATAATCCGTCTTATCGACGTACAGGCAGCCTGCTTGTCGCAAGTCGGTGAAACTCTGTCTGCCAATAGGCAGTTTGCGTGATAAGTCGTCTAATGATATTGCCATAATTATTTCGCTTTTTTTCCAAGTGTTTTATTGGCAAAGATAATAATTATCAGTCGATTTGAGAAATGGCAATGTTAAGTTTTAGTGAATTATTTGCTGAGTTCGCGGGATTCACGGTGAAATCTGCCTGTTTCAGAATTTCTGCAACAGTGCCATTGCTGTTTTTCACCACGGCATTGCCATCCACCGAATCGCGAATCATCGTCAAAACGCGCAGACCTGCCGACGAGACGTATGACAGATGTTCCATGTCGAATGTTACGCTTCGAATTGCGCCTTCGCGTTCGATGCCTTCATATTTTTCTATCAACAGCGGGGCGGTAAGGGAATCAAGTCTGCCAACAATTGTAACCGACAGGGCATCGTTTTCGATTTGCAAATTTGCACTGAATCCGCTTGCATGGGTGTCGGGAGTCGATGTTGAAGATTGGCATACCTTCTTCAATGCAATCTTCCAAATGGAGCCCTTCTTGAAGAGACGTCGCAAGGCAACGCGCTTCTCTTCTTCCATCAGACTGTACGAAAACAGTTTGATGTCATCCGTACCAAAAGGCAGAATTTCGACTTCGAGACCGGCATCTGAGAAAATCTCCATGTTTGATGCCACATCTACCGACATATCCTTGGTCAAGTTGCCGCCACTTTTTTCGGCGTACTGTTTCATTGTGTTCTTGACAGCCTCCAATGCGTGTTCGCCAACGAAAAGTTTACTAACCTCCATTGCATATTCTTTGGTATTGAAATCGGGGCAAATCCAGCATCCGCCATGTTTCTGAAGCACAGAGGCAATGTTGGAGCACAGGCTGCGCTTTTCGTATTCCGACAGATAAACCATCAGGCCTTCTGTTATCACGGTGATAGGGCCGGTCAACTGGTCTGCCGCAGCCATCACCGAATTGTAATCCGTAACGTCCACAACAGAATAACTCACCATATCGGCTTTGTCCTTGGCAAGTTT
>JAFXMJ010000367.1 GCA_017530465.1 Bacteroidales bacterium | reverse complement strand
GGGTTGGTGTGCGCACCGCCAATGGGTTCGGGGATGATGCCGTCAATGAGCTTATTGGCGTACATATCCTTGGCTGTGAGCTTGAGTGCGGCTGCGGCTTCGCGCTTGAAGTCCCAGCTGCGCCACAGGATGCTCGAGCAGCTCTCGGGCGCAATTACAGAATACCAAGTGTTTTCGAGCATGTAAACCCTGTCGCCAACGCCTATGCCAATAGCACCGCCCGACGCGCCCTCGCCTATCACAATGCAGATGATGGGGGTCTTGATGCGGAACATTTCGTAGATATTGCGGGCTATAGCCTCTGCCTGTCCGCGCTCCTCTGCCTCGCTGCCCGGATATGCGCCGGGGGTGTCGATGAAGGTAACAACAGGCTTTTGGAATTTTTCAGCCATACGCATGAGCCTGAGCGCCTTGCGGTAACCTTCGGGGTTTGCCATGCCAAAATTGCGGTATTGGCGGAGCTTGGTATTTTCGCCCTTCTGCTGACCCACAAACATCACCGACTGACCTCCAATCATGCCCCAGCCGCCTACCATCGCGGTGTCGTCCTTGATGTTGCGGTCGCCGTGGAGCTCAATGAAATCGTCGCAAATGTTCCTGATGTAGCCCAATGTATAGGGACGCTCGGGATGCCTCGACACCTGTACGCGCTGCCATGGCGTAAGGTTGTCATAGATGTTCTTGCGAGTGCTTACAATCTTGGCTTTGAGGTCGTTGATGGTCTGTTCTACGTCAACGCTACCTGCCTTCTGTATCTCTTCTGCCTTTACGAGTTGCTCTTCGAGTTCTTGTATTGGCTGTTCAAATTCAAGTAGTTGCATAAGTCTTCAATGTATTTTTTGGGGCGAATTGACACCCTATTTTTGTTGGCACAAAGGTAATAAAAAACCTTGACAAAATCATCTTTTCCGTGCGATTTTTTGCAATGATGCCTCGCTCGGGCGGTTGGGCATGAAGGTTACTTTGCTGATATCAATGCCTGACTTGCTCGTGGCTACACAGAATGTCATCACAAGATTGTTATGTTCGTCATCGTCAAAGGGGGATGCGCCAACCGGGAAAACGCCAGTGGCCGGATTGGTACCTGTATTGGGTTTCACAAGCTCGCCTTTGTAACGCACGGTACAAGTCCAATTGGTAGCGATGGAGGGATTGCAATTGTCAAACAAATCGACATAAACCTCGTATATGCCAGCCTCGACAAACGCCTCCGAGATGACAACGTTTTCATTGTTGAGTCCGTCGATGCTGCACCCGGCATTGGAATCGTGGTCGAGACCCATAAACGCAATTTCGCCATCTTCCATTAAAAAAGAGCCTCCTGTATAGCCATAATAAATCTCAATGCCCGACGGTGTCACCACATGCAAATCGATGTCCTTGGCATTGTCGAAGGTGAGGATTACGTTCAACGCGCCCTCCTGGCTCTTCACAAATTTAATCTCTTGGGTAAAGACACTTGAAACGCAGTCGCCTTTGCTGGCTGAAATCTGAATCTCGATGTCACTTTGATAGTCCATAGAATATTCGAGCGGAATCGAATATACATACCAATCATCTTCTTGATGAATAGTTTCAGGCACATACTCATAATAGCCGTCCACGCCATTGATGCCCACATAAAACTTGTCGTATTGAGTTCCGGAATAAATAGTTGCAATGTTGGTACCGCCCGCCAAGACCATACCGTTCATATATACCTCCAATGCTCCGCCACACGTGCCGGAAGGAATGACGCCTTCGTGGAACACGGCATTGCCGATTTGGAAATAATGTCCACCATTGATGGAAGTTTCCTCGGGATTGGGCTCAGGTTCAGGATTGGGATTGGGATTTGGTTCGGGTTCGGGCTCTGGTGCGGGTTCATCATTTCGTGCGGCACCACCTTCCAAAACGATTGTGGAATCTCCTCTCTCGAGGCACGACGGAATAGCAATGCCCAACAATAGCACCACCGCCGCGAATATCAATATCTTCGTTTTCATTTGATTACAGTATTTTGTGTTTCACATTAGAGATTCCTTACGCTACGGGTGGTCTGCGGCTTTTCGCGGCGATGGAAATTGAAATCGAACGGCATGCCAAAAGTCACTTGCATCTCCACGCCCGTAAAACTGCGCTTGCCTTTGAGCGGTACATTCTCGTAATCCACCAAATGTCCCACGTCAATAGACTTGCCGTCCCTCTCCTGTTTGCCGTATGTATTGGTAAAGCCGTAATCGTACAACGCTTCAAAACCGATGAAAAATTCTTTCCTATTAATTTCAAACTTGTACTTTGCGCCAATGCCCGCGCCTGCGCCGAAATAACGCTCCGCCACGTTTGCCTTGGTAACGCGCAACTTATCATCAGTCACCGAGCCCATAAACACAGAGCCGTCAAGCGAAATATAGCCGCCAACAGTCTTGCCGAAAATCGGGGTTGCATACACGTATGGTACTATTCGGCTCCGGCTGCTACTGCCAACGAGATTGAGTATCAACGGCATACGAAAGTCAATGTATCGTATCCTGACCTCATAATCCTTGCTGATTGTCCAACCGTAAGATTTCCAACAAAAATACATACCTCCACGACTCACATACGACACCTGCGGGCGGACACCCAAAAAGCCATCAAAAAATTCACGGCTCACAAATGCCGAAGCAACACAGCCACAGCGCGACCACTGATCGACTTCAAGATAAGACGAAAGGTGGGTAATCTTCATAAGATTTACCCTTGCGCCTCCGCCAACGCCAACGCTCCACAGATTGGTGGGCTTTTTTTTCTTATTGGTAATGCCTCTCTGCGCCGATACGTCAAATGCGCATAGAAAGACGAGCAAAATTGCAAGCAAAATTTGTTTCATGTCAAGAATAATAAATTGTTGTTTCTGATTTAGTAGTTGTTATGTCCGGCTATTGAGCCACGCCTCCCCTACTTCGCACAATTGACGGTAAAAATCTTCTCCAAACACATCTGTGAGTGGGCCTTCGAGGAATTTGTAACACGGCACGCCCTGCCTCTCGCCCTTGATGAGCGCACAGTCGCAGATGTGCCAGCGGTCAAATTTGAGGGTTTTGTAAGGGCCGGCCTTGCCCACACGGATGGGATATAGGTAACACGAGGCTGGTTTGCGCCATGGGATTTTGCCGTCGAGGTAGGCACATTCGTAGGCACATTTCAATATGCCGTCCCTGTGAGTGACGTATGCACATTCGCCATCTTTGGCAAGCGGCGTATCGAGGTCGCCAGCATCGTCCACAACGCCAAAACCCTGCTGCTCAACGGCTTTGCGATTTTCTTCCGAAAGGTATCGCTTCACCTTCGGATAATATTTTTCGAGGAGGTCGAGTTCATTAGCCTCCAATGGCGCACCAAGGTCGCCCTCGATGCAGCAACGCCCCTTGCAAGACGAGAGGTCGCAGACAAAATTTTGAAGGAATATGTCTTCGTCGATGAGGACGTCATTGATTATCAACATAAATCAACAATTCAACAAATCAATAATTCAATAAATCTAAAAATAAAAAAAACGATTTGTGGACATCTCGCAGTCAGTCCGCGACGCTGTTCACAAACCGCTTCTTCAATTAGATTACGAATGTCGGCACAAGGTCAACATTCTTCTTGGAGTGCGCCAATCTTTTCCAAACACATCTTGGACGCAAGCTGCTCAGCCTCCTTCTTGGAAACTCCAACACCCGAGCCCATTTCCTTGCCGTCGATGGTGACGAGCGACAGGAAATAACGGCTGCCCGGAGCGTCGAGCGCAGTCTTGAACGTCACAGTGTACCTGTTTTTCTGTCCCCACTCAATCATCTGCGACTTGTAATTGTGGTTGTGATGCTCAAGCTCCACCACATCGAGATAATTGGGCAGGACGTTGGAGTAGATAAACTGACCCGCAACCTTGAACCCCCTGTCGAGGTAAAGTGCTCCGAGAAACGCCTCAAAAGCGTCGCCATACAGGTGCACGCCCTTAGCGTTTGCTTTTACATTGGTCTTTACGAGTTTGTCGAGTCCTATGTGCTTGGTAAGCTCAGTGAGGTTTTCGCCGTTGACGATTCTCGACCTGCATTGGGTAAGATACCCTTCCTGTTTGTCAGGAAACTTTTTGTAAAGGTACTCACCGATAAGCAAATCGAGCACCGAATCGCCGAGAAACTCAAGCCTCTCGTTGTTGACCAAGAAACCACCTTTTGCCTTCAGTGATTTGGAACGGTGTATGAGTGCAGTCTTGTAATACTCCAGATGATTTGGATAGTAGCCCGAAATTTTCTTGATTGAATTAAAAAACTTTTTGTCGAGCCTGAATACGTATTTAAAAAACGCGACTAAGCCGGTAAACACCTTTCGTTAAAAGATTTTAAGGGCCTACAACTTCTTGAACACCACAGAAGCATTGTGACCACCGAAACCGAATGTGTTGTTGAGAGCGGCACGGATGCTGCGCTTCTTTGCCACATTGGGCGTGATGTCGAGCTTCGGGTCGATGTCCGGGTCTGGCGTCTCGAAATTGATAGTCGGGGGCACGGTGTCATTTACCATTGCGAGCACACATGCAATCGATTCTATCGCTCCTGCGCCGCCGAGGAGGTGTCCCGTCATACTCTTGGTGCTGCTGATGCTCAAGTTGTAAGCGTGTTCGCCAAATACTTGCTTGATAGCCAAAGCCTCAGCCTTGTCGCCCAAGCCAGTGGAAGTGCCGTGTACATTGATGTAGTCGATTTCTTCCGGCTTGATGCAAGCGTCGTCGATAGCCATCTTCATCACCTGAGCCGCGCCCTTGCCTTCCGGATGGGGAGCAGTGATATGATGAGCATCGGCAGATGCGCCGCCGCCGCCTACCTCGCAGTAGATCTTGGCGCCACGGGCCTTGGCGTGTTCATATTCCTCCAGCACGAGACATCCTGCGCCTTCGCCGATAACGAAGCCGTCGCGAGTCTTGTCAAACGGCCTTGAAGCGTGTTGCGGGTCGTCGTTGCGTGTGGAGAGAGCCTTCATAGAGTTGAATCCGGCGAAAGCTGCGATTCCTATCGGCGACTCGGAGCCACCAGTAATCATCACGTCCGCCTTGCCGAGGCGAATCCAATTGAAGGCATCAATGATAGCGTGTGTGGACGAGGCACAAGCCGATACCGTGGCGTAGTTGGGACCACGGAAACCATACTTCATCGAAATCTGACCAGCGGCGATGTCGCTAATCATCTTGGGGATGAAGAAGGGGCTAAACTTGGGCGTGCCGTCGCCCTTGCCAAATTCGAGGACTTCGTCGGTCATCACATTGATGCCGCCGATGCCGCATCCCCATATTACTCCGGCGCGCTCAAGGTCTATCTGGTCTTCTGTAAGACCCGAATCCTTGAAGCCTTCGTCGGTGGAGATGAGCGCAAACTGTGTGAAGAGGTCGAGCTTGGAAATAGACTTCCTGTCGAAATACTTGGCAGGGTCGTAATCCTTGACCTCGCATGCGAACCTCGTCTTGAACTTTTCGCAATTAAAACGGGTAATTGGACCTGCGCCGCTTACCCCGTTTTTCAGGCTTTCCCAAAACTCGGCTATATTGTGGCCTAAGGGATTGATAGATCCCATGCCGGTGACAACTACTCGTTTTAATTCCATAAGTGTGAATTGCTAAGTTTGTGTGAAAAACGTTAGTCAAAATTGATTCAATTACTTGGCATTCTGCTCGATGAAAGCGATAGCTTCGCCTACATTGGTGATCTTCTCAGCCTGATCGTCGGGAATGGTGACACCAAACTCCTTCTCGAACTGCATGATGAGCTCAACAGTGTCGAGCGAATCAGCACCGAGATCATTGGTGAAGCTTGCCTGTTCAGTTACCTCAGCCTCGTCAACGCCGAGCTTGTCGACGATGATAGCCTTTACCTTAGAAGAAATTTCTGACATAATTTATTGATTTTAATTTAATTAATTAATATTACTTTCTTTAACAACTATGTGTTTTTTTCCGACCGCAAAGTTAAACTTTTTCGACCATAAAAAAAAATTTTTTTATAAGACGTTGTATAACAAATCATTATTTTTTGACCCTCAGTTTTAATAATTCGTTAACAGACAGCGAATTTAACAGTCCTCGGGACATCAAAAATTTTTTAGCGGCAGAGACGTTTTTTACGTTTTTTTTGCATTATGACAACGCCTTGATGTCGGCTATGACGTTCTTTGCGAGCGATGTGGCACCGATGCGGAATGTGGTATTGTCGTAATCGCCGTGGAAAATATCTTCCATGATGGCGCAATACCGCATGGCGTCCTGCGATGTCCTGATGCCTCCGGCGGGCTTGATGCCCACGCGCCTGCCTGTAGCCTTACAATAATCGCTCACTGCCAATGCCATAATGAGCATTGCACGCGGCGTGGCGGCAGGTTCGCTCTTGCCGGTGGAGGTCTTCACAAAGTCGGCACCCGCCTCCATTGCTATTATGGATGCGTCGTAGATGTCGGAATCGGCTTTGTAAACGCCTGTCTCCAATATCACTTTCATCTTGACGGACTTGCAAGCCTCGCGCATAGCCTTCAATTCGTTGAGAGCGTCTTCGTAATCCTTCGCGATGATGTCGCCGGCATTGATTACAACGTCGATTTCATCAGCACCAGCCTCTACGGCAAGAGCCACTTCCTTCACCTTGATTTCGGTGAAAGTCTGTGCATGGGGGAATGCGCCCGCTACCGACACAATGTCCACACCAGGCACTTTGAGAGCGTCCTTCACCACGCTTACAAACTTGGGATACACGCAGATGCCCGCCACGTTGGGGATGCCGGGATGATTGGCGGTGTGCGTATTGACAATATCCACGAGAGCCTTCACCGACTTGGCATTGTCGGCGTTGCTGAGAGTGGTGAGGTCGATGCACGAGTGGATTTTTTTGAGTACCGCCAATGAAGGAGCTGCCGCATTGGCTCGGTAAAACTCCAACTTGCTATCCACGAACCCCTCACCGTGGGATTCGAGCGAAAAATTATTGTACGCCATAATGATTTTGAAATTCTTTGGTTAGCAGATTTTTTTGTCGGCCTCATGCTCCGTCAATTTCTTGAGCGGTACGATGCCGTCGAGTATCTTCTTATTGTACATAATGTCCACAGCCCTGTAGATGGCATTGCGCATAGAGGTGTCGTCTGCCACGCCATTGCCGGCAATGTCGTAAGCCGGTCCATGCAGAGGCGATGTGCATACCACTGGAAGTCCGCCGGTGTAGCATACGCCCTTGTAGCCCTCAATGATTCTGAAAGGCACAGCCGCCTGGTCGTAGGTCATAGCAAGCACGGCGTCAAATTTCATATAAGCCTCCGATGCAAAAAATCCGTCGGGGCTGTAAGGACCAAAGACCACAATGTCTTCTTCCGTCGCCTTGTCGATTGCGGGCATTATCCTCTCCGCCTCCTCCTGACCAAATGCGCCGTTGTTGCTGGCGAAGGGATTGAAGCCAAGGACAGCAATGCGCGGCTTGCGGATGGCGAAATCGTCTTTGAGCGACTTATTGAGGGTCTTGATTTTCCAATAAATCTTGTCGGCGGTCAGTACGTTAAGCACGTTGCCAAGTGGCATAGGGCTTGTCACAGTGGCAATCCTTATCTTGTCGCCGAGCATCATCAATACGAAATTGCGGTAGCTGAGGTCGTGCGCGATGAACTCAGGCACACCGGCAAATTTGAAACCGGCATCCATCATATTGGACACGTCGGCGGGAGCGTTGATGAGGATGTCGAGCATATTGTTTTTGAGGTCTGCCACAGCCCTGTGCACGGCGGCCACACTGCACTCGCCAGCCTGTATGGTGCTGCAACCGAGGTCAACACGTGTATTTTCGTCGCAGACGTTGATGATGTTGATGGCGTTTGGCACGATGTCCTCGACGCTGGTGGCATTGTTGACCACAGTATTGGCAAGGTTGATTTGCTTGCGGTGAAACGCCGCAATCTTTGGCGAACCATATATAACAAAGGTGCAGTCGTCGTATATGGCGGGGTCAGACAACGCCTTGAATATCACTTCATATCCTATACCGTTGATATCACCGTGGGTGATGCCAACCACATATTTGTTGTTAGATTTTTTTTCCATTATAATCGGTGTTACAATTATTGCAGGGGCAAAGGTAACAATTTTTTATGACAATAACAAAGAAAAAAGTCATTCCATCGGATTGACACACATGACGGGAATCTTTGCCTCGTTGGCGATAATCTGCTGCTCGGCTGCGCCAAGCACATAATCCTGGAAACGGATGTTTTTGGTAGTCATTATAATAATAAGCCCCGAGCCGATAGATTGAGCGAAGTTGATGGTCTCGCTTGCAAGTCCTTCCTTGCCGGCGAGCCTCTGAAGTTCGTAATTGATTTGATTGGTTTCCAAATATTTGATGGCTGCGGAGATATTTGCCTGAGTGCGCTTGCGGATTTGCGCGTCGCTATTTTCGATGTAGCAGAGATAAAATTTGCACTTGTATGCCTTGGCGACAAACTGCACCCAGACGAGCTTCTGACGCTCTTCGAGCTTAAAATCGAGAGGCAGCACCACTTTGTGGATGTCGGAATTCAATGGCTTGTCCTGCACCACCACGAATGGGGCTTTGCTGCCCGTAATCACTTTCAATGCCCAACTGCCGGTGAATTTTTGCAGTCCCTTGAGACCATGCGTGCCCATCACGGCGAGCTTGGCGTCACATTCTTCTATGACGTGCTTGATTTCGGTGAAGATATTGCCTGTGCGCACTACGACGCCCGGGCGGATACCATATTTGCGCATTACATCCTCGGCGATGAGATTGAGCCGCTCCACATTGAGGGCATTGTCAGCCTCATCCTTGGTGATGTGCACAAGGATGATTCCCCGGTCGAGCGCGAGGGCAAAATCTATGGCATGCAGCAGGGCACACTCGGCTTTTTGCGAATAGTCCCACGGCACCACGATAGGCTTGTTGTCGATAATCTCATCCATTTTTTCAATGCATAATGCTTAATGCACAATGCATAATTTGTACCAACAATGCAATAACAACAAATCACAATTCAAAAATTCATAATGCATAATTCATAATTGACATCCGGCGGATGCTCTACTATGAATTATGCATTATGCATTAAGATTAGTTTTGGAGCTGGAATTTGATCGGCACTGAGTGGCTTACTTTCACAGCCTTGCCACGCTGCTTGCCGGGCTTCCATTTCGGGAGCGACTGCACTACGCGGACGGCCTCCTTGTCGAGCAGCGGGTCAACGCCACGGAGCACTTCAACGTTCTTTACAGAACCATCGGTATCCACCACGAAGCGAACATACACGGTGCCCTGGATGTCGTTTTCCTTAGCCATTTCGGGGTAGCGCACATTCTCGGCGATGTACTTGCGGAGAGCGAGCTCGCCACCAGGGAACTCGGGCATGTCTTCCACAATGAAGAACACCTGCGGCTCCTCTACAACTTCCTCCTCCTGGGCAACTTCCACAACCTCCTGGATTTCCACGGTGGTGTTTTCGTCAGCCTCTGTACTCATAAAGTCGTCATTGACCTCCACCTTGTCGTCCACAATCTCGATGATGTCGGCAACAGTCTGCTGCGGGGGCGGCGGCGGGGGGAGCTGCAACTCCTCCTGACGGGTTACGGGGGCAAGTTCCTCCTCATCGGCTACTACCTCCAAGGGACCGAAGTCCTCAGCCCTCTCTACCTTCGTCGAATATTCGAACACACCCCACATAATCAGGAGCGTAACTACGAGGCCAATCTCAAGAAAATAACCTCTCTTGTTCTCGAGGTCGGCTTTTTCAGTTTTTTTCTGATCCATTTTATCTTTTCGTTTTTTTAAGTTTAGTAATAACGTTGACTATAATAGTGCGTCGGATTTCCAAACTGCAAAATTAACATCTTTAATCGTGGTATGAAAATTTTGACGCATTTTTTTTCAAAAAATTTTTATCGCGGCATTTCCGGCGGACGCGCCAGCTTCGTGGAATCTACGTCAGACGCGCTCCTGACGCTCAAACCAGTCACCTTCACCGTGATGGTATCGGCATTGGGTCTGTCCTGCCTATAATTGACCACAAGCACCGCAATCAATAGCGCGATTGCAAGTCCTATCTGGAAGAAAATGCTGCGCTTGCCTTCCAAGTCTGCATTGGATGTTTTTCGTTTCATAGCTTGAATACTAATTGTGGGTCGATAGCGTTGCCTTTCTGGTCGGTAACGATGAGCGACGCCGGGTTTTCGTTGTCATTGACGGCAATGCCTTCTATTGTGACGGTGTAATTGCCGATACAGAATTTGCAACCATTGGCATCCCTCTGCACATTGCCAGCACCTGCGGGCGGCACTATCACCGCGCCATCGGCGAGACAGAGATTGACGAGCTTGTGCGAAACCACGTAAACCTTGCCATCAGCGTTACAAATCTTCTGGTCGTTGAAGAATCCCGCCACCACTTCGTAGCCGCCACGCACCGGCATATCGTAACGCGGGTCTATTGGGGTGAGCATACCGACGTATGCGATATAGGCGGCAATGGCAACTGCCAACACTGGCAACGCCGCGTAAAATCTTATCCTTCTGATATTTACGCTGTCGGTATTGAGCAATTGCGCTATCCTGTCCACGAGTGGGCTCTTGCGCCTTGAGCGTCTGATGGCAACGGCGGCGGATTCGTCGCGGTTTTTGATGCCAAGACCAAGCACGAGCTTAGAATATTCGGTGAGCTTGCCGTCGCCCACAGCCTGCGAATCGGCAATGTTTTCGCAGACAATCCTCGAATATCGCGCCGCAAGCCTTGCCATCGGATTCCACCATTGCAATACGGAATATAATCCAAAGACCAATGTATCCACCGAATGACGCCCAGCCACGTGCTGCATCTCATGCCTGATTACGATGTCCATCTCCGCATCCGACAGTCCCCTCGACTTTGCGCCGAGAAAGATGTTGCCGAAGAATGAAAACGCCACTGTATTGACATCGGTATTGTAAACATCCACGCCGTCAATGCTCCTCACCTTTTGGGAACGAGCCTTGAGCCTGAGCGACTTCATAAGCCCGCGCACAAAGCTAAACAGCTTGACTGCCACGCCTGCCACATATACCGCAAACAGCACCGCGATAATATTTTCAAAGACCGTTGAGTGTGTAAAAGTGTCCCAAAATCCTTCCGTCCATTTCGGGCGGCTGAGGGTCACTACATCGTAATCGCTGCAACGCTGCACAATCTCTACGATGTGGTCGGTAGGTTTTGGCACGGGGCGCATCACATAGCCCGCCTTCAAAAGCGGCAGCAGGTAACTCGCCGCCGTAGCCGCAAGCAGATACCCACGCTCCCACTTATTGTAGCTGATGCCGTAATAGACGTGCCTGTATATGGCAATCAACACGGCGAACACTACGCCAACCTCCACCGTATATGCGAGCAGCGCAACCACGATCTAACTACTTTTTTTGTCGATGATTTTTTTGATTTCGTTGATTTCCGAATCGCTTATTTGCTCCTCGTCCACCATATACGAAACCATTGTTTCATAGCTGCCGTCAAAGTAGTTGCGCAACATCTGCCCGAAGGTAAACTTCTTGTACTGCAACTTGGAGATTATCGGGAAATACTCGTAAGTCCTGCCGTACGCCTTGAAACTCACGAAGCCCTTTTCCACCAAAATCCTGACTACGGAGCTGATGGTATTGTAAGGCGGCTTGGGATCGTCCATCTTCTCGATGACGTCCTTGACGAAAGCCTTCTTGAGACTCCAAAGAATCTGCATCACCTTCTCTTCTGCTTTTGTTAATGCTTCCATAACTTAAATTTTAGTTCGTTAATTGACAATGCAATTTTATAACTTATTTTTAAGTTATGCAAATTTATTCATCAGTTTTTAAACTAATTTTTCAGTTAAAAGGGTTTTTAAGTGGTAATAATTATCGTAAATAATTAATGGATAAAGATTTATAAGGTGTAATCTTGGATGTTAATTATTGTAAAAAAAATAAGCATCAACGGTGCGAAAACACAAAGGGTAGTCCGTGAGGGCTACCCTAAAAGAAACGAAATAAAAATAATTATCTTACAGCACCCTTACTGCGCCTTTGTCTGCGCTCTCGGCGTGTGCGGCATAGAGCTGGAGAGCCTTGCTGACCACGCGATCGCGCTTGGGCTTGTAGCCGTTGGGGTCGGCATCCATAGCGGCGCGGCGGCGGTTGAGTTCCTCGTCGGAGATTTTGAGGTTGACGCTGCGGGCGAGGATGTCAAATTCGATGATGTCGCCGTCCTCGATGAGTGCAAAAGCACCGTGCGAAGCTGCCTCGGGGCTAACGTGTCCTACCGACAAACCCGATGTGCCGCCGGAGAAACGTCCGTCGGTGATGAGGGCGCATTTGTCGCCCAAATGTTTGGATTTGAGGTAAGAAGTCGGGTAGAGCATTTCCTGCATACCGGGACCGCCCTTGGGGCCTTCGTACTTGATTACAACTACATCGCCAGCCTTCACCTTGTCGCCGAGAATGGCTGCCACTGCCTGTTCCTGCGAATCGTAAACCTTTGCCGTACCGGAGAATTTGAAAATCTTCTCGCTTACGCCAGCTGTCTTCACTACGCAGCCGTCTTTGGCGATGTTGCCAAACAAAACAGCGATGCCGCCGTCCTTGGTGTAGGCGTGCTCCATATCGCGGATGCAACCATTGGCGCGGTCGGTGTCGAGAGATTCCCAACGTGTATCCTGACTTGCAACCCTCAGCAGACCAACCTTGCCCGATGCAGCCGACGAGTAGATGCGCTGAGCCTCGGGGTCGATGTTGGCTTTAAGGATAGAATATTTGTCGATGGCTTCACCGAGCGTAAGACCGTCAGTACGCTTGCAGGAGAGGTCGAGGAGGTTTTTCTTAGCCAATTCGCCGAGGATGTTGAGGATGCCGCCAGCACGGTTAACTTCCTCGATGTGGTAGTCGTGAGTATTGGGGGCAACCTTGCAAATGCAGGAAACACGGCGGCTGAGTTCGTCGATGTCCTTCATCTTGAAATCGACTCCCGCCTCCTGTGCTACTGCCAAGAGGTGAAGCACTGTGTTAGTAGAACCGCCCATTGCAATATCGAGAGCCATTGCATTGGTGAACGCAGCCTTTGTTGCAATGCTCTTGGGCAGGAGCGACGAATCGTTGTCGCGGTAATACTTGTAAGCGAGTTCCACGATGCGCTTGCCAGCGTCCTCAAAGAGTCGTTTGCGGTTGACGTGAGTAGCCACGATAGTGCCGTTGCCTGGGAGCGAAAGTCCGAGGGCTTCGGTGAGGCAGTTCATCGAATTGGCGGTAAACATACCCGAGCAGCATCCACAAGTAGGACAAGCAATCTTCTCCACCTTGGCGAGTTCCTCCTCGGGGACATTGCTGTCGCCACCCATAATCATTGCGTCAATGAGGTCGATTTTGCCGTTGTTATAACGACCAGCCTCCATTGCGCCGCCCGATACGAAGATAGTCGGGATGTTGAGGCGCATTGACGCCATAAGCATACCAGGGGTAATCTTGTCGCAGTTGGAGATGCAGACCAATGCATCAGCCTTGTGTGCCTGACACATGTACTCCACGCTGTCGGCGATGATTTCACGGCTCGGCAGGGAGTAGAGCATACCGTCGTGTCCCATAGCGATGCCGTCGTCGATGGCTATCGTATTGAACTCAGCCGCAAAACAGCCGAGTTTTTCAACAGTTTCCTTTACGATGCGGGCGCACTCATTGAGGTGAACGTGTCCCGGCACAAACTCCGTGAAAGAATTGGCGATGGCAATAATCGGCTTGCCAAAATGCTCCTCTTTCATACCGTTGGCACGCCAAAGTCCACGTGCCGCCGCCATAAGGCGACCTGATGTATTTACTTTGCTTTTAAGTTCCATTCTATATTGGTATTAAAAATAACTTTCTATTTATCGGATAGTGGTTTTCACCGCCAATGCTTGAACGCCTGTGCGATGCTTGAAGGCTTCCACAAATTTGCGCTGCTCGTAGATTTCGTCACCATAGAACACACGCGCCGCACCGCCGGTGAGTTGCGAGAATATCTTCATAATGCTTTCGTCACCCTCCTCGGGATATTCCTTCACCTTGTAGCCGTCTTCGAGTTCGGCAAGCTGTGCGGCGTAGAGGATAGCCTCCTCAAGTCCGCCAAGTTCGTCCACGAGACCTATCTGCGATGCAGTTGTGCCTGTCCAGACACGTCCTTGTGCTATCGAATCCACCTGAGCAACAGTCATATTGCGACCGTCGGCAACGTGCTGGAGGAATACATCGTAAACATTCTCCACGCTGCGCTGCAACACTGCGATTTGCGACGCCGACTTTGGCTCCATTGCTGACATAAAGTCGGACTTGTCGTGCGTCTTCACGGTCTCAATGTTGATGCCGAGAGTGTTGTTGAGGAGTTTTTGCGGGCAGAGCAGCAGACCAAATACACCGATGGAGCCGGTGATGGTATTAGGCTCAGCGAAAATCCTATCAGCGCAAGAGGCAATATAATAGCCGCCCGACGCCGCGTAGCCACCCATCGAAACCACAATTGGCTTCTCCGCCTTCAATTTGAGCAACTCCTGATAAATGATTTCAGCCTCCACAGCCGAGCCGCCCGGCGAATTGATGCGGAGCACCACAGCCTTCACGTCGTCATTTTTAGCAACAGACTTGATGTCTTCCACGAGAGCCTTGGATGTGATGCACTGCTCGCCTTCGTCTTCACTTACAATCTCACCTGCGGCATACAAGACTGCGACCTCGTTGGTACTCTTGTCGGTATCGGTGATGGAATCGGCGTATTTGTCAATTGAGATGTACTTGGGATTGCCGTCCTCATTCTCCGAACCCATCTCAGCGGACAACTTGAGGTCGAAGTCGCTCTCCAGCATCACGCCATCGAGAAAATGCTCGTCCAAGCAAACCTTGTCGTTGCTGTAGCAATCGAGCGAGCTAACAAGCTTGTCGATGGTGGCGCGCTCTATGCCGCGACCTTCGGTGATGGCATTGGCGACTACATTCCAAATGTCGGTGAGGTAGGTGGTAATCTGGAGCTTATTGGCGTCCGACATCTTCTCCTGCAAGTACGGCTCCACGGCGGCCTTGAATTTGCCGTGGCGGATTACTTGCGGCTGGATGCCAAACTTATCGAGCGCACCTTTATAATATAGTGACTGCGAACAAAGGCCGGTGAGCGCGAAGTCGCCGAAAGTCCTCATATAAACGCTGTCACAAGCGGTGGCGATGTAATAGTCGAAATTGTTGTAGCTGTTGGAGAATGCATAGACAGGCTTGTGCGAACGTCTTTTGAATTCCACAATCAGCTCCCTGAGCGCGTCGGCAGTGGCGATGTCCTCGATGTTGTAGTCGGAGCAATTGATGCACAGACCCAATATCTTGTCATCGTTGGCAGCCTTGTACAAGCAGCGGCTAATATCGTTGAGACCCATCCTCTGCACCTTGTCAAAGGAAAACGAGCTGTAGATGCTGGCATAGTCGGTGCTCGAACGGTCGGCGATGGCGTCGCTGAGGTTGATGCGCAGCACCGAATAGTCTTCCACGACGGCGACCTTTTTCTTGTCGGCTTTGCCAAGGCTTGCAAACATCATTGCAAACGAAATAAACATGAAGAACGCCTGCACGATTCCCCATAAGCACAGTCCGGTAAGCACCGCACCCGTCATTTTCAAAAATTCTTTCATATTAATGCGAATTACGAGTTTATGTAATGTTTACTTTGCAACTTTAATTGAGTCCAGTCCCCTCTTGATAGGCTTGCCAACAAGCTGCAGCAACCTTTCGTCGAGCTGGTCGGCGGTGGGGTTGACGTCAAGCACCTTGAAATCGGGACCTATCAAGAAACTTGCCGGAAACGCCCTCACACCGTAAGTCTCTGCCGCCGAGGAGCTCCATAGCTTCAAGTCGGAGACCGAAATCCACGGTATCTTCTGCGCCTTGAGCCCGTTTTTCCAAGCGTCGGCTTTCTCCTCAAGGGCAACTTGATATACTACAAAATTGTTGTAATGGTATTTCCAGTATATCTTGTTGAGGTTTTCGGCATTGATTTTAGACACGTCCGACCACGACGCCCAGAAGTCGAGCAGGATGTATTTGCCTTTTAGAGACGAGAGTCTCACCGTATCGCCCTTGATGCTACGCAAAGCAATGTCGGGAGCCTCGTCACCTTTGGAGACCTTGTTATGCGACTGCGAGCCGATGCCCTGAGAAAGACGCATTTTTTCTACGTATGCAACAAGTTTCTGAGTCTGAAGATGATTTGGGAAACGCGCCGACAATCGTTCCGACACATTATTATAAATATCGAAATCCTTGGCGGGGTCAAAGACCGGCATCTTTGGAGCGATGTACTGCGACAGGCAGACAATCTGCGCGAGTGCGTCGGGATGCGCCTTCAGGAAATCCTCCGAGAATTTTCTCTGTCCCTTGCACACGACCGAATACACCGAATCGAGCTTATACTTGACGTCGGCGAGGTCGGGAGAGTCGATGTTGGAGCGGAAAATGCGCCCGAGCGAATCGAGGACATCCCGTGTATGGCGTATATGATGTACAAGCTGGCAAACGCTCTCGCTTTCGGGCGAGCCTGTCACCTCGTAACTATCGGGGAAATCGGCTGCACGTCCCTTTACCGTCAATACCTGAGCGGTGTCGGGGATGAGTGTAATCTGCCGGCTATTGTCGGAAGCGAAATGCAATATGTAAAAATCGGGCCCCGCGATGCCGCCCTCGAGACTGAAACGCCCGTTGGCATCCACCGTGGCAGAGTCAATGAACTCGTAGCCATTGTCCCTGACGAGCTTGAGATAGGCTACGTCGCCCGCCATACCGTCAAACTCGCCCAAAAGCTCGAACTTAGTTCGCAATTCGTTCTTTGCCTTTGGCATACAGCCCGCAACCACCGCGCACAGCACCAACGGCAAAAGATGTCTGAAATATACTCTCATTTCTTGATAATGTTTTCCAACTGCAAATTTAAACAAGTAATCCAACTTGCAGAAAGAAAATCACAAAAATATTAGTCCATGCCACAAAAAATATTTTTTGTGGGAATTTGTATCCAAAAATTGACAAATAATTATTAATTTTGGCGCGGAAAAAACAGAAAACAAAAACACAACATTAAAAACCATAATGGAAATACTTGAAATTCTGAAATACACCCTGCCGTCGTTGGTGGTGCTTGCATGCAGTTACCTGATGATCAAGCAATTTCACAAGCACGACGAACAGAAAGAACGGATGGAGCTAATGATTGGCAACAACAAGACTGTGCTGCCTGTCAAGCTCGCGGCATACGAAAGACTGGTCTTGTTTTTGGAAAGGATGGAGCCGCAGAGCATCGTCATCCGCACCGCCGAAAACGGATCTACCGCAATCGAACTCCAGCGCGACCTCTTGGCGACCATCAGAGCAGAGTTTGAGCACAACTACTCGCAACAGCTTTATGTAAGCGACAATGCATGGAAAGCCGTCACCGATACCAAAGACGTGATGGTGCAGCTCGTCAATCAGACTGCGCAGACCGTACCGGTGGACGCCAAAGCTCTCGAACTCGGCAAAAAAATCATCGACAACTACGCCGCTCTCCCAAATTCACCCATCAATATGGCAATTTCGGTGCTGAAGACTGAATTGGCGACCATCTGCTAAGGAAAGAGGAGAGAGAAAAGAGGAAAGAGGAGAGATTAAAGTGTAAAGATTATAGAGTAAAGAACATAAATTAAAGACACAATATAATGAAAAGATTCATCATAATCATCGCGGCGATATTGGCATTGAGCAACATTGCCTCTGCACAAAAGTATTACAACAAGGTAAAACTCGCCACCCCAGAAGATTCTGTAAGCTATTGCATTGGCTACCTGATGGCAAAAAATTTTGCCGAGCAGAAATGGGACTTCATTAAGACCGACGCTCTCGCCAAGGCATTCAGCGACGTAAGCAACAACAAGCAATTGGCGATAGAAGAAGACCGTATAAAGGACATCCTCAATACTTACATCGACAAGATTGAGGCTGAGCAGAACGAAAAGGCTCTCGCTGCCGAAAAAGAATTTCTCGCAGCCAACGCCAAAGACCCCGAAATCAAAGTGACCGAATCGGGACTACAATACCGCGTTGTGAAGGAAGGCAACGGCAAACACCCATCCGACACCAGCGGAGTGAGGGTACATTACGAAGGCAAGCTCACCGACGGCACAATATTCGACAGCACATTCGACAACGAAGAGCCTGTGGAGTTCAATGTTGACGGACTCATCTCAGGCATGACGGAAGCATTGCAGCTGATGTCGGAAGGTGCAGAATACATCATCTACATCCCGTCCGCGCTCGGCTACGGCTCATTCTCGCCCGCCGAGATAATCCCTGCCAACTCCACTCTGATATTCGACATTGAGCTGCTGCAAGTAATCGACCGCATCAAAGACGACGACGACTTCGGCGACATTGATTTCGGCGATTATGACAGCGACAGCGACGACTAACCCAACCAAGATTCTATTTATACACAAAATAACAAAATGAAAAATTTAAAATCAATTCTGACAGCATCAGCATTAGCAACAGCAACGATGCTCTCATCTTGCGGTGGCAGCACATCCACCCAAAAAGTTAAACTGGACACCCAAGCAGATTCCGTAAGCTATGCAATGGGCATTCTTATGGGTTCCAACTTGCAAAGGCAGTTTGACAGCGAATTCTCATCACTTTTGAGTGATGGCGTCAACAAAGACAACTTCCTTGCCACTCTCCAAATGGTACTCAAAAACGACACCACCAGTCTCAAAATGACAGCCAGGGAAGCGCAAGACTACTTTATGTCCACAATGCAGGCACTCGAAGCCAAGCAGCAAGCCATCGAACAAGCCAAGAGAGACAGCATTGCTGCCGTCAACCTCGAAGAAGGCAAGAAATTCCTCGAGGAAAACGCCAAGAAAGACGGCGTTGTGACACTTCCCAACGGTATCCAGTACATCGTGCTTGAGGAAGGCAAGGGCAAAAAACCCACCATCGACGACCAAGTGGAGTGCGACTACGAAGGCACACTCATCGACGGCACCAAGTTCGACAGCTCCATCGACCGCGGACAGCCCGCAACATTCCCGCTCAAAAACGTCATCAAGGGCTGGCAGGAGGCTATTCCCCTCATGTCAGTGGGCAGCAAGTGGAAAATCTTCATCCCCGCTGAACTCGGATACGGCCCGCAAGGCAACCGCAACATCCCCGGCAACAGCGTCCTGATTTTCGAAGTGAAGCTCCACCAGATTATCAAGCAGGACAAGAAGAAATAATTTCAATTACAAACTCATAACAATACTACAAAATGGCAGCATTAGAAGTAGAAGGCAAAATCGTACAATTCCTCGAAAAGAGGAGCGGCGTATCTGCAAGCGGCAATCAATGGACTTCGCAGGACTTCGTCATCGAAATCCCCGGTCAATACGTCTCCAACGCTGTATTCAATGTATATGGCGACCGCGTACAGCTCGACCAATTCCAGATAGGCGAATACGTGAAAGTATCGTTTGACATCCGTGGACGCGAATATCAGGGCAAGTGGTACAACACCCTCAACTGCTGGAAAATAGAACGTCCGCAAGCAGCAGCAAGCGCACAGCCGCAAGCAGCAGCTCCTCAGGCAGCTCCCGCACAGGCAGCCGCTCCTACTGCACCCACAGGCCCAGCAGAGCAGCCTCAGCAAGGCGGCGACGACCTCCCGTTCTAAATAATGCATAATGCATCATTGAAAACCATAATGCATAATTCATAATTGCCCTACGGCGACACAACATTATGAATTATGCATTATTTGTAAATAGACTATTACAATGAAAATAATCTCGACAATAATCCTACTGCTATTTTTGATGCCAGCCGCACAGGCGCAGTTCGTAAAAAAATCCACCGACATCCTCTGCCTTGTCCCGTCAGCCACGGCAGCCGTCAATACCATTACACGACACGACAGGAAAGGCATGTTGCAGCTTGCTCTCTCCTCCGCCACTTGCATTGCCGTCAATTACGGACTTGAGGCGGCCATCACCAAAGAGCGACCCGACGGCACTGGCAACCACGCCTTTCCAAGCACGCACACCGCCGCCGCATTCAACGGCGCGACATTCCTGACAATGCGTTATGGTTGGAAATGGGGCGTACCGGCATACGCCTTGGCTACATACGTAGGCTGGGGACGCATATACTCCGACCGCCACGACATCTGGGACGTACTCGGCGGCGCGGCGTTGGGCGCAGGCACGGCATTGATTTTCACACGGAAATACCAAACGCAAAACGCCGAAATCTCCATATCGCCCACTTTTGGCAGCGGCAAATACGGGATTTCGGCGGTAATGAGGTTAAGATAATAGTTAGTTTCTATTCCACCAGCTCTTGTTGTAAATCATAAAGCCGATATTGAACATATAATAGAAGTGGCTCTTGCCGTGCGGCTCGTAGCGGAGATTGAACGCCACGGGACCGAGCATAGTATGATACACAAACGCCGTATTGAAGAAATACTGGTATCCGTCCAACTTTTCCTTTGTCTTTTCGAGGACATACTCGCCTTCTCGCACATACAGACGCTCCTGGTCAAAAGGCTGGAAATAATAGCCGTTGATGCGCCACGTAAAGCTGTCGCTAAACCTGTACATCGCGCCCACGCTTGCAGCAACATATACATCAGCCCTGTAATCTTCAAAGACCATAGTCTTGGTATATTCAGTGGGGCGGTAGGCATTGGTGGTAAGCATCTGCACCATCGAATTAGAGAGTTTGGAATGATCGCTGATGCTCAATTCACACGACAACGGGATGCACCATTTGCCATAGTTCCAATTGTAATTTTCGTATGCCGCATAACCATCCCAAAACTTCTTGTCCCTGTCGCCCGGAATGTACTTCTCCTCGTCGATAACACTGCCCGGACGGAATTTTTCGCCAGCCACAGTCCTCTTCACTTGCAATATGAAAGACGTGCCTCGCGTAGGATACGTAAAATGGTCGAGTTTGTAACGCTGGTAAGTGGCATGCACACCGGCATAATTGAAGTAAGTCTTGTCTTTCTTGTATGACGATTCAAACGACGGGGAAAGGTAATAGTTTTCCGAAAGTCGTCCCGTGGACACACCTACGGAAAGTTTGCCCGCCATCGCTATCGGGAAAATAGCATTGGCGTAGTATTCAAGGTCGTTTTTGATGGAAGTTGGGCTTCGCGTATCGATGAAAAATACGTCAGGGTCAGCCTCCATATAGTCAAACCTATTGAGCTGGAACGCAGTCTCAAGGCTAAACTTCAATTCCGTAGGGAAATACGCCCTCATATACACACGTCCCGAAGTGTAGAAACGACCAAAATAGCCATTGACGCTTGCCTCGATGGGAATATAGCCATAAAACTTGTGCGCCAATTCCACAAAACCCTCGCACGACGCCGAAGTGGACACGTTGCCGCCTATCTTAGCCGTAACATTCTTGCTGCGCGAGAGGTCGAGATTGAGTGCATAGCCCTCGGTGTAAGGATTGTAAGTGGTGGTGGGATAGATGCGGTCTATCGTCGGATCCACAGCCACCTTGTAAAACTCCTTGCGCATATCATCGAGACCAAGAGTATCGTTCTTAAACTTCTTGAACGACTTCAATATGTATTGCCCATGGAGATGCTTCACGCCCCTGATATTGATGGAATTGAATACCATCGGAGGGAGCTTTGCCTTGAAAGATGCTCGCTTTGCCTGCAACTCCTCGGGCGACACACGCCGCGAAATCTGGCTCTTGATGCTGTCCATCTTGGCGATGGTCTCCTTGTAGCCGAGTTCGATAAGCTCATCGCACTTGTCGAAAGACAACGTTCCATAATTGAGCACATCAGGCTGCAACATAATGCCCGAATCGGCGGCGATGGTGTAATTGCTCGGGTCCATCACCATATTTTCTATCTGCGCCACAAGGTCGTCTTCCGACGGGTTTTCGTTGTTGCACGATACCTGTATGCCGATGATATAATCAGGCGAGAAATCCTCCCTCATAGCGTCGAGGGGGCAGTTGTTGTAGATGCCGCCGTCGAAGAGGATGCCGTCGCTATATGTTACAGGCTTGAAATACAACGGAATAGCCATGCTCGCCCTCACTGCAGTGGAGAGATTGCCGTGGTCGAAGATAATCGACTTTTTGGCATACACGTCGGATGCGGCACAGCGAAAAGGCACCATCAACGAATCGAAATCATAGTTGGCAGCCGCACCGCCCGGGCCCATTATCTCTTCGTAGGCAAAGTCCATCTGGTACGACGAGACGATGTTGGTGGGCAGATAGACCCTGAACGTGGAGTCCCTATTGAACTTCAACGAAAAGAAAGCCGCCGAAGGTTCTTGCTCCATATAATAATATTTCAAATTGCTGTCGGTGACGCCATTGAGCCAATTGTAAAAATCCTTGGAATGGAAAAGTTCCGTCATCTCGTCGGTGGTGTAGCCCAACGCATACAACGCACCGATGATGGAGCCCATCGACGTACCTGCCACATAATCGATAGGAATGTTGTTTTCTTCAAGAGCTTTCAATACGCCGATATGCGCCAAGCCCTTAGCACCGCCACCACTAAACACAACGCCGACTCTCTGGGCATTGGCGGTGACAGTCAATATCATAGTCAATAATATAACAAAGAATTTTTTCATTGATTTTTTTAATTATTACTCTTTTATCTTTAATCTTTAATCTTTAAACTTTACACTTTAATCTTTCCTCTCTCCTCTTTAATCTCTCCTCGTTCCTACTTCAACAGCCTGATGCCGTCCACGTTTTGGCAGTCCATGCGGGGATAGATGCTAATGCGCCGTGCATTGCCTTCGCGCTCCATATTTTGATAAATCTGCTCGTACAGACGTTTCATATCGAGATACGACCGAGCCTGAGCATAATTTTTGAGCGTGGACAGCAGGTAATGGGTAAACATTCCATGCGAAGTATTGTCAACCACGGGGTTAGGCAGATTGCTACCCGACGCATACATAAGGCATGTCCGCTGGTCGGTAACCATAGGAAACGCCGCATTGGATATTATCGAGCTGCCCGGCGATACGAATGAAGCACCGTCCCTATCAACACCCGCAAACGACGTATCAAAAAAACATATAAGCGAATGTATATCGTATGAGTGCAACGCCTTCAATAGCGACGAAAGCGGGTAGCCGGTCTCCACTGGGTTTGCGGCATTGGAATCGTAAAGCATCAGGCAAGGCTCCATACCATTGTTGCCGCAGACTCCAAGACCCGTGAAATAAAATATTAGGTCGATGCCCTGCTTGCCGTATGCCCGAGACTGCAATAGCCCTCGCACCTTGAATATATCCACAACATCCTTGAGCGTCGCCTTCTGATTGATGGCATAGAGGATGTTGTTGCGCGGCACATTGAGCACTTTTACAAGATAATTGTAGAATATCTTGGCATCGTTGACAGCGTATTTAGCCTTTGGCAGACGCTGGTATCCCTCCACAGCCACAATGACCACGTAAGTATTGTCGGCATTGTTCATAGTGAACGGCAGACCGGCATTGATATCGTGGGTGTCGGACTCACGCAGATTGAGGGTAAAGGAAATCGTGCCATCCCCTTCCCTATTGATTGGCGTTATGGGATTGTTGAGCACCACGGTCATCGGCACGCTCTCAGCAAGTTTGTCGTTGCTGTCCGTAAGGTCAATCCTGAAATACAGATGCGTGTTTGGACACGAGGGGCTCACCTTGAATTTCAGGTCAAGTATCTGGCTCTCGTTGCGGTCGAGGTCGTTGAGATACTGCGGCACGTCCTGGTCTATCACCGTCACGTGTCCACCCACGGAATAGAAAGTGGCTTTGAGGCCGTCGCACTTGCCGTAGCCTTGGTTTTTCATAGTGACGGCAAGTCTGATGGTTTCGCCTGGCGACACTCGGCAGTCGCCGTTGCCAAGACGCTCGCCATTGGGCTCTACGCCGTCTTCTATCTCGTATGTAATCACGCGCATAGCCGCGCTGTAATCCTTGACCCTCTCGTAAATCTTGGTGCCAAAGGCTCCAAACTTCTTGATTTCCACGTTCTGGCGTCCATACAAGATGACTCCTGCATTGTTGCCAAAATACCGCTCGTTGGGTATATGCCCGACATAATGGTCGTTGATGAAAAACATGAGTTCATCATTGGAATACTGGACGCGAATCTTGTTGTAAGGCTTGGTATATGCGCCTTTGACACCTTCCACAGGCGCAACCTTGTGGATATATGGGCAACTCTTAGGCCCGAGGAGAAATTTGCCAGCCTCACCCGCCTTCATCTTGCGCACGAAGAAACGTCCGCCCGGCGTAATCACAAATGCAAAGTAGCCTCCCCTACCCTTGCCCCACACAATGCCGCAGCCGCCTTCCGCCGAGCCCTCATTGCACTTGCCATCCATCTCGATATAATAATTTTCACCGAGGTACATCCTAATAGGCACGTCAAAAATTTTGGAGCCGGAGTTGCGCTTGTGCACGAGGTAATAAGTGCCCGCATTGACGCTCGCCGAATAATCGTCGGTGTAGTCCTCTGGCCACCCCGCGCCATTGTCGGCAAAACTCTCGTTGAGCACCACCTCCTTCACCTGCGCAAACATGGTGAGCGGCAGCAAAATCGCTATTATGATGGGCAAGACGCGCATAAAATGTCAGATTTTGATGATGAGCGTGGCTACAAGCAGCAGCACCACGGATATTATGATGCCTTTGGCTCCCTGATCCCACTGCCTCTTATTGAAATAATAAAACACCAGCAGCACCGGAGAGGCGCACAGGCTTATCATTTTCATCAACGCCTCAGCCTTAAACTGCGAGAACATCCCGCCAAGCGTAAACTGAGGGTAAAATTTTACGTACCAATACAGCACAAACACCAGCATAGGCACTGCAAGACCCACACCGATGCCAGCCGCGATATTGTTTAGCTTTGAATTGCTTTCGTTTCTGCCGTGAACTTCCATTTTTTTATATCAATTGTTTACTAAAACACGCCGCAAAGGTAACATTTTTATACGAGATACAGAAATAAAAAAACACCCGCAGACATAATCTGCGGATGCACTTGACAAAAAATCTATTATCATGAAAACTATTCTTACATACCGCTTCTGCCTTTGATTTTGCGACGGATTTTTTCTGCTGTCCAGTTGTGGATGCAGAGCCAGCGTGTCATAGGCAGATTGTAGCTTACGCAGAGGAAGATGTGACCCTTGAAATCGTCGGTCTTCACAAATTCCTTGAACATATAATCGACATTGACGCTCAGCATGCTGTAATTGAAACCGAATGTAGCCGCCATTGCAAAGGTGTTTTTGTCGTCCACCTTGCGGCCGCAATTGTCGGCAGTCCAGCCGTCAGCCTTCTGCTTCTGCATTACGCCCATATTGATGATGGGTTTGATGCCGACGCAAGTGTACTTCATATCGCGATAGATGTCGCTGCTGCTGAATTTGAACAAGATTGGGATTGCAACACCTGCTGCGCGGTAGGTGGTCTTCACCTTCAGGTCGTTGACAGTGGAGCAGTAGTTGTTTTGCACACCGTAATTGATGTACTCCAATCCAGCCACTACGCCCATCCTGTTGTTGAGCAGGTCGTAATTGTACACAAAACCCACGTGATAGCCGGGCGTTATGGTGAATCCCTTTTTCTCTTGCGGGAAGTCGCCCTCATTGGTCCTCAGGTACATGTCGGAGGAGCTCTTGCCCAATGAGCCGCCGAAACCCAAGTTGACGCCCATCACGAAGTTCCAGTAGCGGTACTCCGACTTGCTGATGCCTTCCATGCCGATACCTTGCGACATTGCGGGCAACGTGGCAACCAATGCCATGATTATTATCAGAAATATCTTTTTCATAATGATAACATTTAATTTCGTTTAACAAATCGGACTACTGTTTACGGGATGTACTCCCAATTGTCGTTGAGCGTGCTTGTGCCAGTTCCCGAGATATAGCCATCACCGAATGAGAACATACCACGCTCGTTGGTTTCGCCAAAATCCTTCACAAAAATGTCGTCGGCGCGTTTGATTGTGAATCCAACAGCACCCTGGCGGAGAATATTGGAACAATCACGCTTTTGAGACCACTTCCGAGACACGAAATCATAGCACCAGAAGTCGTTGAGGAGCTGTTCGGGTTCACCAATGTATTCAGATTCGAGACAAGTACGTCCAGTGCCTACATAAAATCTGTCATACGATGCACCACTCTTTGTATAACTGAGGTGGAACGCAGCAGCTGCAGCCCTTGGCTTAAAATCTTCCAAACCTTCTGTTGAAAGTTTTTCCATCCTTATATTCTGGTTGGTGATTGAATATGAAAGCTGGTAGAAATTCTTTGAAAGACCTTTGTTGCTGCTTTCACCAGAACCGACAATTACCCTGTCGCCGCACCTTACACATACAGGCTGATAGAAACCTTCTACAGTATTGTCATTAACGGTGGAGAGATTCTTCCAAGCGGGATAAAGGAGGTCTGGTCCCTGACGATCTTTGTCATACATAGGGTCATACTCATATACAACTGTCGAAATGTGCTTCTGACCATCGGAGGACATATCTGTCTTGCCAAATGCTACAAAATACTTTGTAAAACCTCTATCTGCCAATGTGAACGCAACACATCCTGCAAGTCCGTAGTATTGTTTGCCGTTCTGAATATCTTTGTACAATGGCAACCTCTCTATGTAATAACGAGTTGACTGAGTCTGCAAAACCTTGGGCTGACCATAATCGTCAAGTACATACTTGATAGAGCCGTCGTCATTCCTTGCGGGAATTTTGTTGTTGTCTGAATCCAATTTGTACGAACCGTCTTCGTTTTTCTCATATTCACATTCGTAGATTGGATTGCCATTCTCATCGTAATTTGTGAATTTTTCACCCGCATTCGGATGATCCGCTTGGTGTGCAAACCTATTTTCCTTGGTACTGTAATAGAATATTGTGCCAGTGTATTCGTCTGTACTTACCTCGCCGCCTATGATAAAGAGCAGCACATCGGAGTTCTTTATATTGGGATACGCGAGCATCGCACCGTTGCAACGTCGAGCGGGGCCTGTCTTATCCATCACTTCACCCTTG
>JAFXMJ010000366.1 GCA_017530465.1 Bacteroidales bacterium | reverse complement strand
GTTGCATACGCGTTACTCACCCGTCCGCCGCTCGCCGCCAATGTATTGCTACACCGCGCTGCCGCTCGACTTGCATGTGTTAGGCCTGCCGCTAGCGTTTATCCTGAGCCAGGATCAAACTCTTCGTTGTATAAAATTGTTTATATATCCGACTTTCAGGGGGTACAATGTTCTTGTTTCTTACGCCTTGTGCTTGCTGTCAAAAATTATTCTCAAATATCGTCGCAATCTCTCTCGATTGCGGGTGCAAAGGTATGGACTTTTTTTGATTCCCCCAAAATCTTTTTGAAAGTTTTTTTCTTTTTTTTTGCAATTAGCTATATACCAGCCAATTATTTTGAAAGAAAAATTACCTTCTAACCCTCCGTCATCTTCACAATTTTGTCAATATTGAGGCTTCGCGCAGATGCATCGATGATATCCTTGTAGATTCCGCCCTGTTTGTAAACCTCGTCGGGCTTGCCGCCTTGCTCCACGCGACCGGTATTGAGCGCGTAAATCATCTCCGAATCAATTATCTGGGATATTGAGTGCGAAATGATTACAACAGTGCGGTTTTGCTTGATGGCGTCGATGGCGTTTTTGATTTGCTCGGTGGCAATGGCGTCGAGACTTGCCGTAGGTTCGTCGAGGAAGATAATCGGCGGATTTTTCAGGAACATACGCGCAATGGCGATGCGTTGCTGCTGTCCTCCCGACAGGTCGGCGGCATTGGTCTTGAAACCATTGGGCATCTTCTCTATCATATCATAAATGTACGCCTTCTTAGCCGCGTCGCACACTTCTTCAAATGTGGCGTCGGGTCGTCCGTAGCGGATGTTTTCTTCCACAGTGCCGTCAAAGATGTGATTCTTTTGGAGGACAAGGCCAATGTTTTCGCGGAGATACTGCGTGTCCCACTCGCGGATGTCAACTCCATCAATAGTAATGGTGCCGTTGTCTGGCTCGTAAAACTTGTCCAAAAGGTTGACCACGGTACTTTTGCCCGCGCCAGAGAGTCCCACAAACGCCGTTATCTTGCCGTGCGGAATACTCATACTGATGTCAGTCAACGCTTTGCAGCCATTAGGATACGTAAAATTGACGTGCGAAATCTCGATGTCGCCGCGCACCTCGGCGGGCTTGTAAGTGCCAGTCTGCTCCGCGCTGTCCTTGGCATCAAGAATGTCGAAGTAACCTTCCGCATAGATAAGTGCCTCATTGACATCATCATAAATACGATGCAGCTGACGTATCGGCGCAGTAACATTGGAAAACAGCATTATATGATACATAATCTTACCAATGGTCATACCCGGATAGTCGGTGAGCACAAGGTAAGCCGTCAATATAATGATGAAAACCGTGCCAATCTGCTCCACAAAGGTCTTGATGCCGTCGTAGATGAAACTATATTTGCGCGTGCTCAACTGATTGTCGGTCAACTTGTTGATGACATCGGTCTGCTTGGTGTATTCTATCTCCTCGCGGTTGAACGATTTGATGACATTGATGCTCTGCAAGATGTTCATAATGCCGTTGCTCTTCGCCTCGCGGTAATTGCGCATATTGGTGCGCCAATTTTTGAGTTTGCCAGCCTGCAAATAGGTGACGTAGAAGTAGATAGGCACAATTACCAACGCTGTAAGACCGACGTAGAAATTAGCGGCAAACATCAACACCAACGCCAACACCGCACTCGTACCAAGGGGCAGGATGTCGATGAAGAAGTTTTTGATGGTCATCGTGATGAAATCCACGCCACGGTCGATGCGCGTCTGAACCTTGCCGGGCTTATTCTCGTCGCGGGTGAAAAAAGCGACCTTGAAGGTCAATACTTTTTTGATTACAACAGCTGCCAAGTCCTGGGAAATCAGCACTTTGATGCGTTCTCCGTAATATTTTTGGACGAAATTGATGAGCAACACAAGGAGTTCCTTGCCCAACAGAATCGCAGAAATCACCATCATAACGTAAGATGCCTGGCTCCACTCAAAATGTTCGAGATGCAGAAGTCGGTTGACTTCATCGACGGTCTTATCGAGGACAACGGCATTGACCTGCGCCGCCAACGACCCTATGAAGGTCATCGTCAGCGTGAGGACAACAAGCCATTTGTATGGTTTTACAAATGGCATTATCTTTATGAACAACTGTTTGAGCGACATAATAGCAATGTATTATTTCAATATTTCATCTGCGAGGGCTTCGAGAGCGGGGATGTCGGTGTCCTTCAACGCGCCACGGATTGTGGCAACGCTTTCACAAACCTCCACGTCCTTGAAGTCGGCAAACATTTCGCGCATAATGCGAGCCGCCTGAGGTGCCCACGAACCGTTTTCGATGAAGGCGACGCGGCGTTTCTGGTAGTTTTTGATTTTGAGGTGATGGATGAAATCCACCATCTTCGGGAACAAGCCGCCGTCGTATGTGGGCGCGGCGAGTACGATTTTGCCATATTTGAAAGCATCCTCGATGCCCTCCGCCCAATCTTCTTCGCAGAGATTTGAGGTGGCAACTTTTGCCGCGCCTTTTTTACGGAGAATTTCGGCGAGAGCCTCGGCAGCATTGCCCGTATTGCCGTGCATTGTGCAATACGCAACGAAAACGCCCTCACTCTCAACGTCATACGCTGACCAAATGGTGTAAAGCCTCAACGCATCGGCGAGCATTTCGCCTTTGAGGATGGGGCCGTGCAATGGGCAGATAGTCTGGATGTCGAGTGCGGAAGCCTTTTTGAGCAATGCCTGCACCTGTGCGCCGTATTTGCCACAGATGTTGAAGTAATAGCGACGCGCCTCGCACGACCAATCGTCAGCCTCGGAATCGTAAACGCCAAATTTGCCGAATCCGTCCGCGCTAAACAGCACTTTGTCTGCGCTATCGTAAGTGACGATTACTTCGGGCCAATGCACCATCGGCGCGGTGAAAAATTGCAACGTATGTTTGCCAAGCTCCAACGTGTTGCCTTCCTTGACGGTCTGAATTTTTGAAGTGAGATCCTCTTTCGGGAAATAGAGCGCGAGCATTTTGGCAGCCGCAGCCGAGCAAACGATTTTTGCGTTGGGGTATTTTGCCACGAAGGTT
>JAFXMJ010000365.1 GCA_017530465.1 Bacteroidales bacterium | reverse complement strand
GGAGTGATTGCGAGGTCGCCTGCCACTTCCGGGAATTTTGCCTTCACGATGTCTTCCGCCGATTGTGCCGATACATTGCCGGCAATCAGGAGTGCTGAAAGACCCAAGGCTACTTGTGCTATCTGTATTTTTTTCATTGTATTTATATTTTTTGTGTTAAATAAATCTGGTTTATTGTGTTTTTTTTTTTATTCTTTTCTCATTCTACTGGAATTTGCGTTTTATGAACCAGTAGTCGTGCAGTGTTGCGTTGAAATGCACGAGGAAGTATTTCTCCTTATACAAATTGTGTTCCGTTGTGCCTCGTGAGCCGAGTTGGCAACTTACGTTGAGCATCAGCATTCCTACTGGCATTCCTATGCCGAATGTTATGCCCTTGTCGTCGATGCCTTGCCCGTTGAGCTCGAGGTAGGTATTCTGTTTGTATGCTCCTACTCTATAGATGATTCTGCGGTAGTATTTTGAAGAATACAAATTCTCAACGAATTGCATGCCGAATCCCATGTACTTGCTGTCGCGGTATTTGGTTTTGGAGGCGTCGTCCGGCAATTGGAAGCTGCCCCATTCCTGAGTTTGGTAGTCGGCATTGATGGTGAACTTCTCGGCAATCTCCACAGATGCGCCTATGCCAAAGCCCTTGGGGATGGATACCTTGGATTTTGAGATGGTGTCGTTGGCGATGGTGTCTGCCTTGGCGGTGTAGTAGTTGGTGCCGTTGTAGTAGTAAGAATAATACGTGTGGTAGTCTTGCACGAAGATTTCGTCGCGGGCGGTGAGATTTGCGGAGCTGCTCATATATGCGCCCAACGAAATCCGCAGTGCGTCGCGGAGGCTGTCTTTCTTGGAGGTGAACCTCTTCTCAAACCTGAGTCCTATGTCGCCCTGAGTGCCATACATTACCCGCTTGTCGCTCATATAATAGGTGGACGTGTAGGGGTATGTAGTACCGTTGATGACATAGCCAGAGCGCGAGATGTATGATTTTTGGGTGCGCTCCATGTCGCCGAACAGCACGCTGCCGGTGAATCCCAATGAGAACACCTTGAAAAACTTGAATGCCGTGGAGATAGACACCTTGTTGAGTCCGCCTTTGCCGTCGAATGAATTTCTGTAGCCGAATTTGTAATCTATGCCGTTGAGCTTCATTACGTTAGATGAGTCGATGCTCGCTGCTGCGTAGCCCATCGCGCTGTATGGCTTCATTGAGAATGAAAAGTACCACCACGGTTTGGCCGCAAATCCGCCCACAAGGTATTTGAATGTTGCCTTGCTGGTCTTCTCGGATGCTGTTGCCGATTTGATTTCATTGTACTTGACGTCGAAACCAACGTCAAATACAAATCGTTGCAATGGAAGGTTGGTATTGCAGGCTGGATTGACGGTATTTACGTACATCGGCGAGCTCTCTGCTACCGATGTGCCGCCCATTGCGACATTATGTCCCGTGCCCGGATTGCTGATGTCGCCGATGCCATAGCGCGAGTACGGCGAGCCTGTGATGCCCTGGGCTGCCACTTCCGCCGCCGAGAGCATAAATATCAGTGCTATAAGTTTAGTTTTCTTTAAGTACATTGTAATTTAAAATTCTATTTAGGCCAATTGTTACTAAATTTGGCTCTGCAAATATCGTGTTTTTTAATTTCTTAGACAAATAAATACTGCCTCCGCCAGTCAAAATTATGCGGGAATTAACATTTTTTTTCTCAAAGTCGTCTATATAGCCGTTAATTTCGTATATAATGCCGTTGACAACCCCGTTGCTGAGAGCTTCGGTGGTGGTGAGTCCGAAGTCGTCGGTGGGCTTTGGGTCGTGTACCATCGGAAGCCGCGATGTGAATTTGTGCAGGGCCTTGAATCTGATGTCGATGCCAGGTGAGATGTTGCCGCCGAGGTATTCTGTGCCGTCTTTTACGTATTCGTATGTGATGGCTGTGCCGGCGTCTATTATCAGGCAGCTTGTGCCGGGAAATAGCACCGTCGCTCCTACGGCGGCTGCAATGCGGTCGCTGCCGAGGGTGTGGGGCGTGGAGTATCGGTTGATGATGGGGAGCGGAGTGCTCGCATCGAGCGTGATTATAGTGCCGGGGATGCCTTTGAGCATTCCGGAGAATGGTAGAAATGGCAGCGAAACCGACGCTATTATGCAGTTTTGGACATTATACTCCTTGATAACGGCGTTTGCCATCATTGCAAATGGTACTAACTCCGTTTCGCCTTTATCGCTGTATATCAGCTGGTTGTCGTCATAGACGGCGAGCTTGCAGGCGGTGTTGCCTATGTCGATTATCAAATTCATATTTAAATAATGTGAAAATGGTTTGTTTTTCGGCCGCAAGTTACTAAATTTGCAGCAAGATTGCAACATCCAAATATTACTTTATAAATATGGCAAAAAAAATTCTCATCGTAGAAGACGACAAGATGCTTTGCACCATATTCCAGATGTTCATCCAAGAGCTCGGGTATGAGATATCTGGTGTGGCGCGCACGGGAGAGGACGCACTCAAACATATCGACATCTTTCCCGATGTTGACTGCGTCCTGATGGACATACAGCTTGACGGCGACCTCGACGGTATATCCACAGCGCGCCTTATCGGGCAAAAACGCTGGGTGCCGGTGATTTTTGTGTCGGGCACCACTGCGCCCGAAGTTGTGCAGTCGGCGGCGATGAGCAACGTGTATGGTTTTATCACCAAACCTATTTATCGTCAGAATCTTGGCGTGTCCATAGAGTATGCTTGCGCCAAGTGCAAATTGGAGATGGGATAATTTTAGTCTGTGACCCTGATTCCGATAAGCGAGAGGTCGTCTATTTGGATTGCGCCAAATAGCCAGTCGTTCATGATGTTGGTGATGTTTCGCTTTTGGGTCTCGCATGGGAGCGGGTAATTGCTCTTGAAAAAGTCCACGAGGCGTTTGGACATAAACTTGACGCCCGAAAATCCTATTTGGCTTGGTATTCCGTCCGACGACATATATACCATGTCGCCTTTTTGTGTTTCAAATATGTGGGTCTGGAATGTCGCCGATTCGTTGATGTGCCTTCCCACGGGCATCCTGTCGCCACGCAGGCGGGTGATTTCGCCGTTGTGCGCGATGTAGAGGTTTTGGTACGCTCCGGCGAAACGCAGGCAGTGGTTGTATTTGTCAAATGCCACTATCGACATATCCATGCCGTCGGCTGTTGAGAACGATTCCTCGCCCTTTGCCATTGCTTCCGCCACTTCCTCGTCGTTGGCGAGAGCCTGCTTGACGTATTCGCGCATCATGTCGAGTATGATGCCGGGCATTATGTCTATTTCTGGGTTGCGGAGCAGCTCCTTTATAATTGATATGCCGAGCATACTGAGGAATCCGCCCGGTACGCCATGTCCTGTGCAGTCGCCGAGTACAAAGATGTCGAGTCCGGCGTTTTGCGTGGCGTAGTAGAAGTCGCCGCTCACGATGTCTTTAGGCTCGTAATATACAAAATGGTCGGGGAATATTCGTGTGATGTATTCTTCGCTCGGCAGGGCGGCGTTTTGTATGTGCCGTGCGTACCTTATGCTTTGGAACATAATTAGATTAGCCCTTTCGGATGCCTGACGCTGCTCTTCGATGGTATTGCGCTGCGCGATGATTTCGTCTTGCTGGCGGCTGAGCTGCTGGTTTTTTTCGTTGAGTATCTTTACGTTGGAGCGTTTTAGCATCAATGCGCGGAATGTTAGCACGAGGAGTATTGCGCCTATGACGAGCACTATTATAATAAGTGTGGTGATGCGCCGCTGCTCCTTCATCTTTTGTTTGTTGATTTCCTTTTCTGTGCTTAGCTCGTAGATTTTCACATTGGCGTCGAAGTTGGCGTTTTCCCTCATATTGAGGGTGTTGACGTATTCTATGTAGCCTTTGATGTATTCGCACAGATAGATGTATGCTTTCTCAAAGTCTTTTTCCGCTTCGTAGCATTGCGAAGTCACTTTATAAATCTCCATTTTGGTATCTAAGCTCACCGAATCGATGTACCTCTGATGTATCAGGTCGGTGATGTTGATGCCAATCTGGCTATTTTTTTCGAAATACGATGTCTGCGCTTTTTGCAGGAGGATGGTTACTATTTTGTCCACGTCCTTGACGGCGTATTGGTATTTCAAAGCTCGGTCACAATATGCGTATGCGCTGTCTATGCGCCAGTGCTGACCGTCGAGGGTGTACAATTTGCCGTAGAGCTTCGCCTTGATATGGTAGTAGTGGAATTTCAAAATGCCTCGGTTGAGGTTGTTTTGTGTTTTGGCGGCTATCATCCCGATAGTGTCCGCTTTCATGTCGAGTTGTAGCAGCTCATCTTCTGTTATGTTGCCTCTGGTTTCGGTGAATTGCAGCAATATCAGTGTGTAGAGGTCGCTGGCGAGGGATGTGGAGTCGTTGATTAGTCGGTCGTTTTTGATGGCTTCGCTTATCTTTTCGTTGGCGAGGTCGTACTGCCTCATTACGATGTCGCGTGCCGCGAGGTCGCGCTGGACGAGTGCCATATTTTTCTTGTCGTTGATTTTTTCAAATAGCACCAATGCCTCTTGGTATTTGCTGAGCGAAAATGCAAACTGGTGGAGAGCGTTGTAGTCGCAGGCGATGTTGTATAGCGTTTTGGCGATTCTAAGTGTGTCTGTGGTATGAGTTAGGAGATCGTATTCTCTTTGGTACACCGCTAATGACGAGTCCCTGTTGCCGTAATTGCTGTATGCCCATCCGAGTGTGCTGTATGCGTCGGCGAGTTTTGCTGTGTCGTTGAGTTTTTGTGCGATTTTAAGGCCGATAAGGGAGTATTTCATCACAGTATCGGCAAAAATTGACTCTTGCGCCGCGAGATGGCATACTCGTAGGGAGTCGTTGGCGGTAGTCGCGGCGGCAAGACTATCTGCCCACAGACCGTCGTCGGCGGGATTTTCGTTGCCTTGTTGCCCCGAATCTATCGTCAGAAATGACGTTAATATACTTATAATCAGTAGTTTAACCATCAGGCTATTCTTACTTGTTTGATGTTCAAAGGTATATAAATATTTTATAATTTGCAACATTTATTATGTTATTTTGAGTTTTTTTTGTTAGTTTTGCACAATTAATGAAAATTTTCAAAGAGATTATGGATTTCAAGATAAAGTCGGAGTTCAAGCCAACGGGCGACCAGCCGGAGGCCATCCGCCAGCTCACCGAGGGCGTAGAGCGCGGCGACAAGTATCAGATTCTCAAGGGTGTAACCGGGTCGGGTAAGACTTTCACCATCGCCAACGTCATCAAAAACGTGGGGCGTCCTGTGCTTGTGCTCAGTCACAACAAGACTCTTGCGGCGCAGCTGTACGGCGAGTTCAAGTCGTTTTTCCCGGACAACGCCGTGGAGTATTTCGTTTCTTATTACGATTATTACCAGCCGGAGGCGTTCATCCCATCCACCAACACTTACATAGAGAAGGATCTCTCCATCAACGACGACATCGAGAAGCTCCGTATGTCCACAGCAACGGCGTTGCTCTCTGGGCGCAGGGACATCATCGTGGTATCGAGTGTGAGCTGCTTGTATGGCATAGGCAACCCTGAGGATTTTCACGCCAATGTAATCCATTTTAGCCGAGGGGAGAATATCGGGCGCAACAAGCTGCTCCATAATCTCTCGGAGAGCCTTTACAGCCGCAACGAGATAGATTTTAAGCGTGGCACTTTTCGCGTCAAGGGCGACACGGTGGATATTTTTGTGGCTTACGACGACTATGCCTACCGCATCCGTTTTTGGGACGACGAGGTGGACGAAATCATCAAGTTTGACCCCACCAACAATACGACCCTCGAAACGCCCGACACATGTGTCATCTATCCTGCCAAAAATTTCATCACATCGCACGACCGTCTTATGGCGGCGATGCAGCAGATACGCATCGACCTCGGATTGCAGATACAGTTTTTCCAGGACGAAGGCAAGCCGCTCGAAGCCAAACGCATAGAAGACCGCGTGAACAACGACCTTGAAATGCTCCAGGAACTCGGTCATTGTCAGGGCGTTGAGAATTATTCAAGATATTTCGACGGTCGTCAGCCTGGCAGCCGTCCATTCTGTCTGTTGGACTATTTTCCCGACGATTTCTTGATGGTGATAGACGAGAGCCACGTCACCCTCGGACAGATTCACGCTATGTACGGTGGCGACCGCAGCCGCAAGGTCAACCTTGTGGAATACGGATTCCGCCTTCCTGCCGCATTGGACAATCGTCCGCTGAAATTCACCGAGTTTGAAGATTTGTGCGGACAGGTGATTTGTATGAGTGCCACTCCCGCCGATTATGAACTCGAAAAGAGCGGCGGCGTTGTCGTGGAGCAGATGATACGTCCTACTGGACTTCTCGACCCGCCTATCGACGTGCGCCCCACGCTCAACCAAATCGACGACCTGATGAACGAAATTCAGGAGGTTGTGAAGCGCGACGAGCGTGTGATGGTGACAACCCTCACCAAGCGTATGGCGGAGGAGCTTACCAAATACCTTCTCCGTATGGACATCCGTGCCAAATATATCCACAGCGATGTCGATACATTGGAACGCATTGAGATTATGGACGGACTTCGCGCTGGCACGTTTGATGTTTTGGTAGGTGTCAATCTTCTCCGCGAGGGTCTCGATGTGCCTGAGGTGTCGCTTGTTGCCATTTTGGACGCCGACAAGGAGGGTTTCTTGAGGTCGGCGCGGTCGCTCACGCAGACTGCAGGACGTGCCGCCCGCAATATCAACGGACGTGTAATTATGTATGCCGATGTGATGACCGAATCTATGCGCAGCACCATCGACGAGACCAACCGTCACCGCAGCATCCAGATGCAGTACAACGACGAACACGGCATCACTCCCAAGCAAATCCGCAAGACTTCGCCCGGCATCCTGATACAGCGCAGCGATACCGAGTCTGTATTCAAGGACAATCCCGCCGCATCCACAATTGCAAAGGCCGCCGAACCCGAGACTCGTTTCCTCTCCAAGCGCGACCTCGAGCGTCTTGTGCGCGAAGCCCGTCAAGAGATGGAGCGCGCCGCCAAAAAACTCGACTTCGTGGCTGCTGCGAGCCTCAGGGACAAGATGTTTGAGTACCAGAAGGCATTGGAGGAGAGAGAATAAAATCAATGGTTTTGAATTGCCTTTCAGATTTTCTCCACCAAAAACCGCAGATGCTCCTGATTCGCTTGGAGGTAGCGCAGGGTTTCGAGGGTCTGCAAATCACTAAGGTCGTCAAATACATTTGACGTGTAAAGAAAATATTCAGAATTAATTATCTCTTTGCCGCCGTTAGGGTCATATACAAAACAAGGGCAACGGGGGATTGGGTTGCCGTTTTCGTCGGTGATTGTGAGGCGCATATTGCCTGTGCCACCAACAACAATTGGTCGTTTTGCTGTTAGACAATACATAATACATGATGACGGCTTATGATCTTTGTCCCTAATGAACCTAACAACATCGTAGTCGAGAAATACGGATAGGAATTTTGATTCAATTGTTATACTATCGTCAATGTTTGTTTTGTATGGTCCCAAAATAAGTAACGGTGCATAATCCTCCAATTCGAGCACACGGCAAATATTGTCTTGTACGGAAAAATTGCGTAATTTGCCGTGATTATATGGCTTGTTTTTGTAGTTATGATATTGTGTCAAGCCACATACGACGAAGAATCCACAAAAAATAATCCAGAAATTCCTTTTGATGCTTTTCTTGTGCCTTTGTTTGGCTTCGACAGAGGTCTTAAACTGTTTGAGGTATTCCATTACATCGGGATAGATAGAATAGTCATGTTCTGCCGTGGAAATTTGTTTCTGCAAATTTAGATAGTTTGCGGTTGTGAGGTCGTTACCTTGTACATTTCCTCTTGATATGCGACGAAGAAACGATACTATCGGTTTGCGCCAAAGAACCACTCCCAATATAAACATTACAGGCGAAATCAAGAACAATATAAGACTTAACTCCGTATACTCTATAAAAGCACAACAAAACAGTATAATGCTCATTAGTATCAGAAACAAAGGCAGGTATTTCCTTACCATTGCTCCGTAATTTTTTGGGAAAAGTTTTTTGAAATCAGCAAAATCGGATTCCCATTTGCCCATTTCTTCGTGGAATTGTGTTTTATCTGGTTCCATAACTTGTTTATCGTTAGAAGATTATAAAATAATATGCACTATCGGCAACTTCTTTGAGCCTTTGTGTAGATGCTGTGCGAGAAGTAAACTCCGCATAGATACACCCTTGTTCATTTTCAAGTATAGCGCGATAGTCTTTTCCCTTACTGTTCAAAACCGAAATAGGCATCAAATCCTTTCCTACAAGATGTCCGTCTTTGTCAGTCAATCCAATCGACAGACTGCAAGTGTCAGACTGTTCGTTTTTCTTGCCGGTGGATATAATTTTGACCGGATCTATGCGCAATTGGTAGGTTATATCGTTGTCATCCAATTCAGTGTGATATTGATACAGAGCATCAAACATTAGACGAGTGTCGCCCTCAACGGTGAGAAAGTCCGAATAATTCTTGTGTACGGTGCTGTCGGGCATAGGGCTAATTGCCTTGGAAAACAATCTCATTTCGTTAATAATAGGATTGTCGTCGAGTTCTGCCATATATTTTTTTGATGGCGGAGGCGTTAATGCCCAAATTATTACGGGTATAATCATTACAGACACCATAAGAGCGGCGATTTTTTTTCTGCTTTTGACACGTGCTTGTTTGTAACCGTTGATTTCTTTGGCGTAAGTGGCGAGGAGTGTTTTGGCTTCGGGGTTTTCGCCGTAGATGGTAGCCACCTGACGCTGATATTTTTCGTATGAGTGCAAAGCATCATAATACTCCATGTCGGCTTTTTCGACGGGCGAGATAATATTTTCTTTCGCTCCCTGATATATGCCAAATATCATAAATAGAAACACAGGCGGAATAATGAAACACGAAATTGCCCACATCAATTCATATCCAAATAATCCAAACACTACATACAACGCCGCCACCAAATAAAAAATTATCACATGGGATCTACATTCTATTATCAACCCAAACGACGGGCGTAAGGTTTGTTTGAGTTTGTCGATGCTTTGATTTATGTTGGCAATAAGATTTTTGATGTTTTGGTCGGAGTCCAATCTTTTGTGCAGTACACGTCCGCAATAAGAACATATATTGCTTACAAGTGGGAACGGTGCGCCACATTGACATTGAGTTATGTTTTGTTGCTTGATTTCGGTCTTGCGGTTTTCTTTGCGGATGACGTCTGCCGCCCAACCCGAAACATTGGTTACCTTATTCGTATCCCCTTTATAAAGGTGCGTGCCGCAGAATAGACAATCATCGGAT
>JAFXMJ010000364.1 GCA_017530465.1 Bacteroidales bacterium | reverse complement strand
GTTCACGTTCTTGGGCTTGCCCATGTGCGACATAAGGATAGCGCAGCCGCCGTCCTCGATGATTTTCTTGATGGTGGGCAGTGCGCCACGGATGCGGGTATCGTCGGAAACCTCGCCGGTCTCCTTGTTCAACGGCACGTTGAAGTCCACACGGACAATCACCTTCTTGCCTTTGAAATTGTAATTGTCAATCTTTTGCATGAGATCAATTAATTATTTTTGTGTTTATAACATGTATCGTTTTCTGTTACAATGGCGATTGCAAAATTCGCCTTGCAAATGTACCAATTTTTGTTGAATTGCAACCAATAAAAACATCTTTTTTGAAAAAAAAATTGCCAACCGCAAAAAAAATTTCTCCAATCCCGAAAAAATGTCTAATTTAGGCGCGAATATTTTGCCATAACAACGATTACAGCGATGCTCAACAACGACAACTCCATATTCATCAGCAACGACTGCGTATCATACGACAGCCGCCGGGGAGTGTCGCCCAATATCACGGTGATGTGCGAATTTTTCCTGAAATTTTTCAGCAGTTCCGACAGCATCAGGGTAATCGCCAACATCCTTGATATTGAGATAGTTGCAGTAGTACAACAGCCATACGGCAAACATTCGTCGTATTTCAAGGAGCATCTCAGCCACAGGTTCGACAGCTTGATAGTATCATCTGCGCTCGGCAAGATAGAGGACGCCAAACCTCTCAGCTCTCTCAACAATCTGAGCGACGGCAGCCTGCTGCTGGAAATCCCGATATTCATCAACGACTATTGCGCGGGCTATATCATTGTAGGCCCGTTCTATATGTCGGAGGAGTCGGCGGGCGGCGTGTCCAATTCTGTGCCGGTAATACAGCCCGACAAGGTGAAGATGATTGCCCGCGATATATGCGAAATAGGCGGCAAAATCCTCTCCGACTGTTCCAAATACCTGCGCAAGCCCAACAATTTTCATAATGTCAAGATAGACGCCGATATGGTGTTCAATTTTGGCAACATATTCTTGTTTGACATCACGTCCGACACATACGTAATAAGCCCCAACATCTGCGACATCTTTGGCTATCAATACGTTAAGAGATACACATTCGCCAATTTTATAGAGTCGATAGTAGAAAACGACAGGCTGAGGGTGGTGGATTTTTGCAAGCGCAACATCCTGCTCGGCGACAAGGATTACGTAATAGAGACCACCATCATCAGGCAAACCGACGGCGAGCCTGTCAACATCGAAATATCCGGCTCTATCATCAAGGACAAAAACGGGCGGAGCATCAAGACGGTGGGCTACGTAAAGGACGTTACGGATCTCAATACCACCCACGACAGGCTCTGCCAGGAAATCAGCAACAAAAACCGCCTCATCAAGATTATAGGACACGACCTCAAAAACCCTTTCAACGGAATGATAGGATTCAGCGAGATATTGAAGGTGGACCTCGACCAACAAAACTACGAGGAGGCGGCAGAATACGCCGAAATCATCAAGCAGGCGGCATCGGAGGGTTACGAACTACTTGTAAACCTGCTCGACTACTCCACATCGCAATCGGGCGATATGCAAATTGTGAAAAAAGAGTTTGACATCTACAAGACCGTAGATTCGATACTCAAACTATCATCGACACAAGCGATGAAGAAAGGCATCACCCTCGAAAACCACATCGAATTTCCGACGATGATTTTCTCTGACGAAAACAAGATAAACACCATCCTCAGGAACCTCATATCCAACGCGATAAAATTTTGTTATCAAGACGGTATCGTTATGATAATAGCCGAGCCAAAGGGCGACAGCATCCGCATCGCAGTATCCGACACGGGCGAAAACATCCCCGCCTTCCGCCTACAAGAAATCAACAACGCCCACGATATATCATCGACTACCGGCACGGCATACGAGAGCGGCACGAGCATCGGTCTCAAACTCTGCCACACCTACCTGCAAGCATTGGATTCTCGCCTCGTTGCCACAAGCGGCGACGGCGTCACCACATTCGAATTTACCATCAAGGCCAATGGCAACAGGGGAGAATAACGAGGGGATGCGAATATGGCGACAAAAATTATAGCAAGACATAATAAATTTCTTTGTCTTTTCGCAAAATGTTTTTACTTTTGCCCAAAGAATTGTGAAAAATTTTATGAAAACAAAAGACCAAATATCGAAAATAAAGACTGTTGTGGCATACATACTCAAAAAAGTGCCGCAAGGGTTGGACTATATACACCTCTTTAAGATAATGTATTTTGCCCAACAGGAGCATCTTGTAGTATGGGGGGCTCCGATTATGGACGATTCATTTGTGGCGAGACGACACGGTGCAGTGCCGACACTCACTTATAAGGTCATCAAGAGCGTGGAAAACGGACGAGAGGTGTCGGAAGATTTGAAAGATTTTTACAATACAATATCCATAACCACTGACGAAGACCATCAACTTATAAAACTCTCCAATGGCGCGGAGTGCGATATGGACGAACTTTCGGAATCCGACACCGAGATACTTGACAAGTGGATTACTAATTGTATGGATATCAATTCATACAAATTGTCTGACCTTTCGCACGACAAGGCGTGGAAACAAGCCAAACGTCAGACCGACAAGACTGGCGAGGACACCAAAATCACCCTCTACGCTATGGCTAAGGCAGGCGGCGCACCTGACGGTATGCTCGAAGTAATTAAGGAACGTCAATTTATTCAACGTGCTTTGAGTGATGGATTTTAGAGAGATGCAAGACCGTTTTAATGCTGAAAAAAGGATGGTGACGGAAGACAGGATTGTTGTAGGAGGGT
>JAFXMJ010000363.1 GCA_017530465.1 Bacteroidales bacterium | reverse complement strand
GCCCGCCTCCACCTTGTCGCCCACGGTCTTGTGCATAGCCGCGCAATGTTTGTATATGGAGATAATATTGTTGTCGTGCTGAATCTGAATGACATTGCCGGTCTCCACGTTCCACGACGCCGAAATCACCGTGCCAGGCAGTGTCGCCAATATCGGTTCGTCGCCCTTGGTCGCAATGTCGATGCCAAAATGCCGCGTCGCCACGTCAAACTTGGTGACGAGCGTACCCTTCACCGGCATAAAAAACATCATTTTCTTCAAATTGTTTTCCCTGCCGTTGCCGCTGATGGCTGCAAGGGTCTGACGCTCCTCCTCCTCGATGAGGGTGCGGAGTATGGAATCGTGTTTGTTGCGGGCAAAATCTATCTTCTGACGCTCAATCTCAGTGGAATTTTCGTTGCCTTCGGTCTCCACGTTTGACGACAACACATCCGAAATCACCTTAAAATAAGCATCCCTATCAACTATGACTCTTTCGAGACTGTCGATGCGGAACGCCATATTCTCCAATTCGTTGCGGAAACGTTTTTCGGACGTCCTCGGCAACATCGAATTGAGCGGCGTGTATATGAACAATACGGACACAATGGCGGCAATCACAATCACTGACAAGCCCACGTAGGCTATGACATTGACTGATGTTACCTTGTACGACGTAACCTCGCGGAGATTGGTGTCGTCATAGACAATCAACCTGTATTCTGTACGTTCCTTTTTTGCCATCTTGAATTATTTTTTGCAAAATTAAATAAAAATCTCGTTACAAATCGCAATTCTTGTAATCAATTTTACATTCGATGATAAAACATCCCGGGAATTGCGCCTCGATGCTTTTTTTGAGCCTCGTAGCCTCCAAACGAGAGCGGCAGTCGCCGGCGCGAACCTTAAAATAAGGTGCTTCGTAAAATACGTATGCCTTCTTGTTGGATTTGCTGTCGTTCTCAAACTTTTTGGCGACGTTTTCAGCCTTTTTTTGAGCGTCAACGCCTGATTCAAAGAAGATTTGGACGCTGTATCCATACGCCTGACGTTTTTTGCCGGCTTCGATGAGACCCGACTCGATGCTCTTCAATGCGGGGTCGCAATTGACGGAAGCCCGCGCCGTAGCGTTGCCCTCCGGGAAGATGCCGAGTTCGTCGATGTCGAATGTTACGCGCTGCGCCGTAGTGGTCAACGTATTGAATATCAACGTTATAAGTGTCAATATTAAAAATTTTGCCTTCATATCGCAATTTAGTTTTTTTAATACGAAATTTAGATTGCAAAAGAAACAAAAATTAGTTAATTTTGCAAATGAATTTTACATTAAATTTGATTATGACAGAAAACGAACAGACATCCATCCCCAACGGCAAGGCGGGGCTGATAGAAAAAATCAAGGCAAACGCCCGACAGACGCATTTGGAGACCGAACACGGCATCGGCGACGACGCGGCGATTGCGCATTACGACGGCGGCGAGAGCACGCTCGTAAGCACTTCGATATTTGCCGAAGGGATTCACTTCGACTTGACATACACACCGCTCAAACACTTTGGCTACAAGGTAGTTGTGGCGGCGGCTACCAAGATTGTTGCTATGAACGCCACGCCAATCCAAATGACGATAGCCCTCGCCGTGAGCAACAAGGTGATGCAGCAACACATCCTCGAATTTTACGACGGCGTACACGCGGCTTGCGACGAATACGACATCGACCTCATCGGCGGCGACATCACGACCTCGCGCACCGGCATCACCGTATCCGTCACCGCAATCGGACGCGCCGACGAAAGCGAAATCGTAATGCGCAACGGTGCAAAACCAACCGACCTTCTGTGCGTAACGGGCGACCTCGGCGCGGCGTATATGGGTCTGCAACTTTTGGAGAGGGAAAAATCTATTTTCAACGCCGCGCCATCCACGCAGCCAAAACTCCAAGGCTACGAGTACATATTGCGCCGTCAGTTGAAGCCCGAATTGCAGGCGGAAGTTCTCCAATATCTCAAAACCAAACAGATAAAGCCGACTTCGATGATTGCGGTATCGAGCGGTCTTGCGAGCGAAATCATCAACATCTGCCGCGCAAGCAATGCGGGCTGCGAGATTTTTGAGGAGCGCGTGCCGATTGCCCCCGACACCGAAAAGATGGCTAAGGAATTCAACATCGCGCCCATCGTGGCTGCCCTCAACGGCGGCGAAGACTACGAATTGCTATTCACGATACCGCTCAACACCTACGAAAAAATCAAGGACAACGACTTTTTCAAGGTCATCGGCAGCATCAACGCCCCCGAACAAGGCAGCAACATCGTGATGGAGGACGGCGCAATAATGCCCTTGCAACCATCGCTCAATCAACAAACGCTGACGAATAATTAATTTTTAACAACGAATTAAACGAATAAAACGAATAATTTATAACGAATGTAAAAAAAATATTTCCAATATTTTTTTACGAATTAAACAAATACAAAACCAAATAAATTATAAGGTATCAACAAGTTAAGTATTCGTTCTATTCGTAAAAATATCAGAGATATTTTTCGTATATTACAACAAGTGAATATTCGTTCATTTCGTTTAATTCGTTGTTCAAAAAAACATTATGGAAGAACCAATCATAAAAGTAGGCATCGGGGAGTTTGACGAACTGAATTTTGCACCGACGGCGGACGGCAACATCGTGATTAACGACGTGGAAATCGGCAAGCAATTCCATTGGAACAAGCGTGAAAACCAACGTTTCAATGGCAAATTTACCGTGAAGGAAGTTGACGGTAAAGTGTTGCTAATCAACCAAATACCACTCGAAAAATACATCACGAGCGTCATCAGTTCGGAGATGAGCGGCGAGTGTCCGATAGAACTACTGAAAGCCCACGCCATAATTTCGCGGAGTTGGCTGATGGCGCAAATCAGCGGCAAAAAGCCTGAGGGAAAGCCAATTATCACCGACCAAGGAATTTGCACGTGGTACGACCGCGAGGCGCACACATTGTTTGACGTCTGCGCCGACGACCACTG
>JAFXMJ010000362.1 GCA_017530465.1 Bacteroidales bacterium | reverse complement strand
GGCGACTGTGAAAACTGCTTCCGCGTTATGGGGCTGAAAGTGGTAAATCAATAAATCAATAAATCAACAAATCTATAATCCGCTATATCTGCAAAAAAAATACAGATATAGCGGAATATAACGCTATAATCCGCTATATCTGCAAAAAAAATACAGAAATAGCGGATTATAATTTGGTGGATTAAATAATGTTTTCTAACTTTGCGGCAAAACAAAAGCACTATGAAAGAGGACATTATCGGCAGGAAAGACGAAATCAAAAGGCTCGAAAAACTTTGCAAATCAAAGAAATCCGAGTTCATAACCATCTACGGCAGACGCAGGGTGGGCAAGACTTTTTTGGTCACAAGTTTTTTTGAGAATCAACTCACGTTTTTTGCATCAGGAATCATTGACGGCGACAAAGAAGACCAAATGTCAAGTTTTTACAATTCGCTGAAAAAATATGGATGCGAGAAGCCAAAGCCAAACTCTTGGTACGATGCATTCGATATGTTGGCTGAAATTGTTGAGAACCAAGACAATACCAACAAAAAAATCATCTTTCTCGATGAGATTCCGTGCTTCGACACGCCTCGAATGGATTTTGTAAAGGCATTGGGATATTTTTGGAACAGTTTTGTTGCGCTGCGTAAAGATATTTTGCTGATAGTCTGCGGTTCGGCTACATCGTGGATAGTGTCAAACATAATCGACAATCACGGTGGCTTGCACAATAGGACAACCGGCGAAATCTATTTGAGGCAATTCACACTTGGCGAAACCGAAAACTATCTGAAAACCAACAAGTTTCATTGGAACAGGAAAACCATAGCCGAGGCATATATGATTTTTGGCGGCATACCTTATTATCTTAGTCTTCTTGACAATACAGAAACGCTTGCCGCAAATATCGACCGTCTTTATTTCTCTAAAAATGGCGAGTTAAGGCGTGAATATCAGCAACTTTACAATTCGTTGTTCAAAAACTCCGCTCCATACATCAAAATTATCGAGAAACTTGCCCAAACCCACAGCGGTCTTTCAAAAACAGAAATTTCTAAGGCCACCGAACTAACCCGAAATGGCGACCTGTCGCAAATGCTTGAAAACTTGCAATATAGCGACATAATACGCTGTTTTTACGGCAAATCACGCGGCAAAATCAAAAAACGCGACGCCTACTATCACGTTACGGATTTGTTTACGCTGTTTCATCTCACCTTTGCCGACAAGCCCACCAACTCAACGTTTTGGCAAGACAGGGCTACCTCTACGCAAATAAGCAATTGGTACGGACTTGCTTTTGAACGGCTGTGTCTATGTCACATTCCGCAAATTCGCAAAGCATTGGGGCTCAACAGAGTAGCCGTAGAATATTATTCGTGGCGAAGCATAGGCACTCCCGGAGCGCAAATAGATATGATAATCGAACGCGCCGACGAACTCATTCACATCTGCGAAATCAAATTTTCAAACGTTGAATACTCCATATCAAAACAAGACGACCTCGATATGCGCAACCGCATCGACACTTTCAAACGCGAAAGCGGCACCAACTGCGGGCTAATTCCCACGTGGATTACTTCTTACGGTCTCAAATCAAACGCCTATTCAGAGGAGATTCAATATCAAGCGACGCTTGACGATTTGTTTGAATAAAAGAGTTTTTCGTCCAAATCTCACTTTTTTTGCCACATTTGGACAAAAAACAAGAGATTTTTGTCCAAATCTCGGTTTTTTACCCACATTTGGACGAAAATCTCTTATTCTGTGATTAGCGGACGAGACGTCCGCACTCCACTACAATTAGTGCTTCTTGCCCTTGGACTTGCCGGAGCGTTTGCCGCCGGATTTTTTGGGCTTGGTGCGGAGTTCTTTGGGCTTTTTCGGCTTTTTGGAACTGCCGGAGCGATTGCCGCCGTTTTGGGCGTCCGCCTTGTCGGGGTCGGTCTCGATGTACTTGTCGGACGTGGCAAGCACGAAGTCGAGTTGCTTGCGTTCGAGGTTGGCGCGGGCGATTTTGATTTGGAGACGGTCGCCGAGTTGGTACTTCTTGTGAGTGTAATGGCCTACAAGACAGTAGTTTTCCTCGTCAAACTGATAGAAATCGTCGTCGAGGTCGCGCATCGGAATCATACCCTCAATCTTGTTTTCTTCGAGTTCGGCATATACGCCCCATTCGGTGATGCCGGAGATGATGGCATCAAAAGTCTCGCCGAGATGGTCGCGCATATACTCTACCTCCTTGTACTTGTCGGAGGCGCGTTCTGCCTGAACAGCAAGGTATTCGCGCTCACTGCAATGCTTGCAAAGTTTTTCGTACTCGGACTTGTTGGCTGATTTGCCGCCGTTCAAGTACCTGAACAGCAACCTGTGAACCATCAAATCGGGATAGCGGCGTATCGGCGACGTGAAGTGCGTGTAATACGGAAACGCAAGACCATAGTGTCCGATGTTGTTGGTGGAATATATCGCCTTTGCCATACTCCTGACGGCAAGCATCGACACGGCGTCCTGTTCAGCCTTGCCCTTCACCTTGGCGAGAACCTCGTTGAGCGACTGCGCGATGAGATCCTCGTTGTTCATATTGATGGCGTAACCAAACTTGCCGATGAACCTTTGGAACGAATTGAGTTTTTCCAAATCGGGTTCGTCGTGGATACGATACACGAAAGTCTTTGGCGGGTGGCTCTTGTCCTTCTGTTGACCGATAAATGTGGCGACGCGCTTGTTGGCAAGGAGCATAAACTCCTCCACGAGCCAGTTGGCCTCCTTCGACTCCTTGAAATACACGCGGATAGGCTTGCCCTTCTCGTCGATTTCAAATTTGATTTCGGCGGTCTCGAATGAAATAGAACCATTGCGAAAACGCTCGTCGCGGAGTTTTTTTGCAAGATCCCAACATTTGAGGATTTCGTCTTTGAGGTCGCCGTCGTTGCCTTCGATGATTGCCTGTGCCTCCTCGTAACAGAAACGGCGGTTGCTTCGGATGACGGTCTTGCCAAACCATTCATTGACTACGTGGGCGTTTTCGTCGAGTTCAAAGATGGCGGAGAAAGTGAGTTTGTCCTCGTCCTGACGCAAGGAGCAAATATTGTTGCAGAGAGCCTCGGGCAACATTGGCACTACCCTATCAACGAGATAGACGCTTGTGCCACGCGCCAAAGCCTCTTCGTCGAGCCTTGAACCTTCTTCAATGTAATGCGAAACGTCGGCGATGTGGACGCCAATTTCGTAGTTGCCATTGTCGAGCCAACGGATGGAGATGGCGTCGTCGAAATCCTTTGCATCGGCGGGGTCGATGGTAAAAGTAGTAACGTCCCTCACATCGCGGCGCGAGGCAATCTCCTCGTCAGTAATGCCGGCGGCGAGATTGTTGGCCTCCTCCTCCACGTCCTTCGGGAAAGCGTAAGGCAACCCGTATTCGGCGAGAATGGCGTGAATCTCGGTCTCGTGGTCGCCGGTTGCGCCAAGGACTTCAATGATTTCGCCGATGGGATTCTTTGCGCCTTCGGGCCACTCGGTGATGCGGGCAACTGCCTTGTCGCCGGGCTGAGCCTTCATCAATTTGCTCGTCGGGATAAAAATGTCGTAGGGCATCGTCTTATGGTTGGGGACGAGGAAAGAGAAATTGCGGCTCTTTTCCACCGTGCCAACGAAAGTGGTACGCGCACGTTTGACGATGCGGATGATTTCGCCCTCCTGAGTGCCGTTTTGGGTGTGCGCAAATAGCGACACTTCCACCCTGTCGCCGTGCAGGGCGTTGTGGAGGTTTTCGTTGGAGATGGCAACCTCGATGTCGCTGTCGTCGGGCAACACAAAGGCGAGCCCCTTCTTGCTGAGGTCGAGAGTGCCCATAATAACGCCCGTATTGACAACGGTGTGGTATGTGCCGCCCTCGCCCTTTGCAATGCGGTGAGTGCCGATGAGGTCGTCAATCACGAGGTCGAGAATCTGCGTGGACGCCGCGTCGCGTATTTCGAGGGTTTCGATGATTTCGTCGCGGGTGTAGTCGTGCAGGGGGTTGTTTTTGAACAACTCGCCCAAAATCCGCGTGAGCGTCCTGCGATTGTAACGCTCCAACGTTTTAGTATTTTTAATATCTTCTGCCATAAGCGGTTATGTTTTAGTTTTTTAACAACGCTTTTTTGTTGATTTTACAACGGAAAGAACAGAAGGGGGAAAATTTCTATTTCGTGTTTTTCGTGTTTTTCGTTGTTAAAAAAAATCGTTGTTAATTAATCATTTAAATACGTCTTCTACCGTCTTGATAGAGGACAGGAGTTTGTCGTACTTGGGGCCGTTTTCGCCGTAGTCTGCCTGACAATTATAATATGTG
>JAFXMJ010000361.1 GCA_017530465.1 Bacteroidales bacterium | reverse complement strand
TTTGCGACAATGACGCGCCCAATGTAAGCGAATCTTTTTGGTATTCTGATTTCAATAAAAACGACAAATATTCGTGCCTGATTTTCGATTGATTGTCGTTGTAATAATCCGCCGAAATTGTGCTATGGATTTTTCGATAATTATTGACTACCGACAATTTATGCGCCACGCCGTCCATCAAGCCATCAATCTGTGCCGTCAACAAATTGTAATCGACATCTACACAACCACTTACAAACGAAATTCCGCTCGTGGAAAACAATTCTCTGCCGCCCGGATTGTAATTTTGCAAATCCCATTTTTCTTGAAAATCGACATTTTTTTCAGTAGTCAACGGTACAAAATTTTTGGAAAAATACCGCCAATTTGTGTGCGCGGAGAGGGTGCGCGTGGTGTCATTTTTGATAATAATCTGCTCCAAATCTGCCGTAAAAGCCGTCGCCCGGTCGGTGGTCGCGGACGGTTGCAGACGGTCGGCGGTCAACTTGGCAAATGCCGTTTCGAGATTGAAATTTGTGCGGTTTTTGATATTGCCATCAACACCAAAAAAAGTGTAATCGCTGCGCCGTGGACGCGCCATCGTGGAATCCATCGCCGCCGAATCTGCCGCCGCGCCAAGTCCGTCATATTCAGACATATAGCCCGCCGAATATCTGACGCCGCGATGTTGATATCGCCCCTCCGCAAATAGGAAATAATTATTATATTGCGTATCCGAATATTCAAAATCCACTACAATCGACGATTGAGAAGTGATTATGTGCTTGATACTGAATGTGATACAGCCAGAATTGTAATCGATTACATAATCGGCATCCTCGCCGCGTGTAAGTCTGTTGCCATCGAGATACACAATCTCTGTCCCTATCAAAACTACGACAGAAGTGGTTGAATCATTGCCTGTTAGATAATACGGACCTTGCGAATTTTCCTGACCAAAAAACTGCTGCCGACGAAATTTGCCCTTCGTTGCCGCAAAATCGGTGTGCGCCGCGATGGTGTCGCCATTAGAAAAGCCGTTGACGGTAAAAAAATCCAACCCCTTGATTTTCTTGGAGTAACGGACAAGAGAATTGGTATTATTTTCGGCAACAATATCGCCCACGGACAGCCGCGTGGAGTCCTTGGAAGCGGTGATGCGCACAGATGTCAATTCGTTGATTTGATTGGTGACGCCGTCGTCGTCCATCGGCATATCCGAATCGAGGATTTCGGCGTTGATGGCAATTCCGCCGGAGAGTTTTGCGCCGAGTTTCAGGTCGGCAGTGGTATTGGGCGAGAGGTCGCGACGGTTGCCACTTGCAAAACTCTGCGACAAATACCCCTCGCTCATCACACTGTCTGACAGGAAGTTGCGGCGAGGTGGCGCATTATAATCATCGTCAACATCTACAATACCGCGCACAATCCTCGCCACGTGCGACGGCTCCAACGGCTCCACTATCGCCGACGAATCGCGCAGCCTCACAGTATCGCGCAAAATGATGGTCTGCGCATTAGCCAAAGCATTGGCTATCAACACAATAACCGCAACAAGGCAAATCCGACGCATTAGTGGTAATATTTGCCTTTCGGTTGTACTTTTTTGTTGTCAACGTTCAATTCTATCGTGCAAGTTACGATGCCGTGATCCGACTTGCATTTGTCCTGCTTGTCGTTGGTGAAAGTCTGGTCGATGAGGTGGTCGTTATAGACGCAAACCTGCCCCACACGCCCCTGATTGCGGGGATTTTCGGTTACGAGTTCCTGGCTCACCATTATGTGGTCGAGGCTTTCGTACATTCCGTTGTGAATGTGCGTGTAATAAAAATCCTGATAACTGCGCCGCGCCTGGATGTCCTTGACGTGGTACAAAAGCACGTCCCAAACGCTCTGTTTTTTGGCGTCAGGGAGCTTGTGCTCAGGCACTTCGCCGGAGATGATGCGCGTAGTTACCGAATTGCCGGTATCATTGACATCGCCAAATACCACGACGGGGCGGGTCTTGCCTCGCATACTCTTCATCAACAACGCCCTCACCGCTGCGGATTCGGCGGCACGGAGCATCAACGAGCGTACCTGTGCGCGGGCAAGGTCGATGGGATTGCTATCGGATTCGCCGTCGTAAAATATTGGACGCTTGGATTTTAGGTGTACTACGTAGAATGTAACCAATCCAAACGGCTTGATGCGGACGTCGGCTTTCAGCACCGGCCGCGTAAACGAATCGAAGGGCAAATATATCTTTTCGTAGGCGTCCCGAGGCTTGAAGTAGATGACGGATTCGGGCGGAAAACGGTCGAATACTTCAAGGTTTTCTATCGGGTATTTTGAGAGCAACGCCACACGCGGCTGGTCGCCAACCTCGTCCGCTATCACAATCTCCGCATCGCGGTAACGCTTGCTATTGTTGATGATGGTTTTGAGTGCCTGCTTGTGAAAACACTCCTGAAAACCAATGACATCCGCGTTCATCTGGTTGAGCATAAAATTGACCCAAGCCGCCTTCCTATTGAACTCCTCCTGCGTAAACTTAAAGCCGCCATACACCTCGCGGTTTGGCAGCATCAGGTTCATAAGGTTGAACGTGCCTACTTTAATCGTTTTGACATCCATATTATTGAGTTTTGGTTTGTACAGGCGAAAATAGGGCAAATTTTTGTCCAAAACAATATTTTGCACGAAAAAAAT
>JAFXMJ010000360.1 GCA_017530465.1 Bacteroidales bacterium | reverse complement strand
TTTTGGGCGGGACGTGATGTGATATCATATCCCGCTTTTTTAGTCTTTTTATGCATTCTTATTGATGTACCTTGCATACGGAATCTTGACCTCGAATGTGGTTCCAAGGTCTTCCTCCGTCTCCACAGAGATGGTGCCGCCGTGTTTCTCTACAAAATCGTGGCAGACTATCAATCCGAGACCGTTGCCAGCCTCCTTGTTGGTGCCGGGGCGCGAGTTGAGTTTGTCGATCTGGAAGAGGTCGTTGAGTTCTTCCTTGTTCATACCAATGCCGTTGTCAGATACCTTGATGATGCTATACATACCTTCCGCATCAAAGTCCACCGAGATTACACTATTGGCGTATGAATACTTCACTGCATTGGTGATTAAATTGCGAAGTATTGTTTTGAGCATCTTTGGGTCGCCGTAGAGCTTGTCGCGCTCCTTGATTGACACTTTGAGATGTATATCTTTGGCGTTGCAAACCGGCTTAACCACCTGCTTAACATTGTCCATAATGGTCTCTATGTCGATGTACGTCGGCAGGAATTGCATTGCGCCGCTCTGCGACCGCGACCAGGAGAGCAGGTCGTCGAGAAGTGCGCAAAGCCCGTCGATGCTGTCGCGGAGAGCCGTGGCAAGCTCCGAGGCATGGGGGTCTTGGCTCTGGGCGGCTTCCTCGCTGTATATCTCGGATATTGTCTTGATGCTGCCGATGGGGCTTTTGAGGTCGTGGGCGACGATGGAGAAGAATTTGTCCTTGCTCGTATTGGCATATTCGAGCTCCTCCATACGATTCGACATTTCAGGCGAGAGTCCAATCTTAGGATCCCTTGCTTTCATAAAAATGGTGTGTTGCCTGTATCCGCCGATAAAACTGAGAACGGTAGGGAACAACGCCCCCACGAAGAAATGTGTGAATATTTCCTGCCTGTTTTGCAATGCGTGGACTGCCGTCCATACTATAAATGCAAGATACAATACGAAATAGATCGGTATGACAAACGTGTGTTTTATCTTGATATTGACTGACTTGACCAAGTGAACCATTGCAAAGCTCAGATAGATAATCTGTACGCCCCCTATAAAGGCGATGATGATGTCATGGAATGAGTCGGGTGTCACCCAATACAACAAGCATACTGCCAATACAATGGAACTTAGTATGAGCAATAACCGTCGGTTCACCTTCCTGAACTTGGGCATTAGGATAAATGTGAAGTTGACGCACAGCACGAAAATATTGACGGCTATAAATAGTAGATTTTTGACAACGCTGTATGGCCACAAATCGCGCCACAGTCCGAAAAGCGGATTGAAACCCAATATAAAGCCTAACGACAAGAATGATACTATAAAGGCAAAATGCAGGCTTTTGCGAGGGGATATAGACAAAACCATTGTTTGGAATAAAATGCTCAAAAACACTACTCCAAGCAACATGATTGATATTATTTCATAATCAGTTAGCGGCATAGTTGTAATTTTTTTATTTACAATTATTATCTGTATATTGCCAATGGTAGAGGCTATACATTTGCAATATTGTTGCAAAGTTGGAAAATAATACTGACAATACAAAATTTTTTTGAAAAAAAATCAAGTATAAAAAAACGTTAATTAACGTGAAATATGATTTATTGGCGTTTGACACTTGAGAGAAAATAGATATTTTTGCAACCGTCAATCTAAACATAATATAAAAATGGACCAAAAAGTTGATATTAAGGAACTTAACGAAAGAATTAACAGAGAAAGCCAATTCGTTGATATGGTGAATATGGAGATGGGCAAGGTCATCATCGGTCAGAAACAATTGACCGAGGGTCTCCTCATCGGCCTCCTCAGCGACGGACACATCCTCTTGGAAGGTGTGCCTGGCTTGGCGAAGACATTGGCTATCAAGACATTGTCGCAAATCATCAAATCTAAATTCAACCGCATACAGTTTACGCCCGACCTGCTGCCGGCAGACCTTATCGGCACAATGATTTACTCGCAGAAAAACGAGGAGTTCATCGTAAAGAAGGGCCCGATTTTCGCCAACTTCATCCTCGCGGACGAAATCAACCGTAGCCCTGCAAAAGTGCAGTCGGCGTTGCTCGAAGCAATGCAGGAGCATCAGGTAACAATCGGCGAAGAGACTTTCAAACTCGACGACCCATTCCTCGTATTGGCTACGCAAAACCCTGTGGAGCAGGAAGGTACATATCCGCTGCCAGAGGCGCAGGTGGATCGTTTTATGTTGAAGATAATTGTTTCCTACCCCAAGAAGGAGGAGGAGAAGATAATCATCCGCCAAAACATCACCGGCGAATTTCCCAGGCCGTCGCAGATACTCACCGCCGAAGACATCATCCGCGCCCGTCAGTTGGTCAAGGAAGTATATATCGACGAAAAAATAGAGCAATACATCGTTGACATCGTGTCGGCTACCCGCAACCCCGAAGAATACGGACTCGAAAAGTTCAAGGAGCTGATAAGTTTTGGTGGTTCGCCCCGTGCCGGCATCTCGCTTGCCAAGGCTGCCAAGGCTTGCGCATTCTTGAAACGCCGTGGTTTTGTGCGTCCCGAAGACGTCCGCGCCGTGTGCCATCCCGTATTGCGCCACCGCATCGGCCTCACCTACGAAGCCGAAGCGCAAAACATCACCACCGAGGAAATCATCAGCGAAATCCTCAACGCCGTACAGGTTCCGTAATCTGGATGGCAATTATGCATTATGCATTATGAATTATGCATTGAAAAACTAACCACTAACCACTACGCCTTTGCTTTTAGCTTTCAGCTTTTAGCTTTTAGCTTTATTCCGTTTTTTCCGCAACTTCCATCGGCTTGGACATTTCGCCGTACGGTTGCACGGCGACAATCCAGA
>JAFXMJ010000359.1 GCA_017530465.1 Bacteroidales bacterium | reverse complement strand
CAAGGACGGCGACGTCTTCAGCCGAGCGGTACTAATTGCCCGAAAGCTTTCTTTGCGACAGGTGACGAATGCCACCTGTCGGAACGGTTTACGATATTTTGTCCAGTCTGTCAAAGATTTTTTTAGGATATTTTAGGCGACGATAGCGGCGGGGTTCCACCTCTTCCCATCCCGAACAGAGAAGTTAAGCCCGCTTGCGCCGATGGTACTGCGATGCAATGTGGGAGAGTAGGTAATCGCCAATTTTTTCAAGGACGGCTGTGATGAATTTCACGGCCGTCTTTTTTTGTTGTTATTATCGAAAATAAATTTTCCCTTTTTTCAAAAAAACATTATTTTTGCGGCGTTAAACAATCAAATGCATAGCACTATGTCCAAGTACCTCAACCCAAAAGTGGATTTAACCTTCAAGAAGGTGTTTGGCGAGCATCCCAACCTCGTCAAGAGCCTTCTCAACGCTTTGTTGCCGTTGCCGGAGGGTATGGAGATTGTAAGCGTGGAGTACCTTACCAACGAAACAATACCCGACAACCCTGCAAAAAAACTATCTATTGTGGATGTCCGTTGCACCGACAATTATGGGCGGGGCTTCATCGTGGAGATGCAGTCGCTTTGGAACGGTGAGTTTTTTTCTCGGACGTTGTATAATGTCGCTTCGATGTACTCCAAGCAGCTGGACAAAGGTTCGTCTTTTGAAAGATTGCGCGAAGTATATGCACTTGCGCTTGTCAATGACGACGCCTTTGATTACGAGGGCGACGATGGCTATATGCAGGAGTTTTACATTACCAACAAGAATCATCCCGACGACATCCGCAAAGAACTTGCTCTGATATTCGTGGAACTCCCCAAATATAAACCCGCCGACCGTGGCAGCCGCGCCATCAAGGAGTTGTGGCTCAGGTTCTTGACGGAGATAGACGAATCGACCCAAAGCGTAGACGAAGCCTTGACCGAAAATCCTGAAATAAGCGAGGCTTTGGAGATTGTGCAGCGTTCAGCCTATTCGGATGGCGATCTCTATAAGTACAACGACTACCGTCTCGAAATAATGACGCAGCGCAACGCTATGATAAGAGAACGGTCGGAAGGATTTACAGAAGGAGAGAAGAAAGGACTTGCAGAAGGTCGCGCCGAAGGTTTCGCGGAAGGCAAGCGTAAAGCCAAACTCGCCACCGCCAGTAAGATGCTCTCCAAAGGTTTCTCCATTGACGAAATCAGCGAAATGACCGGACTCGCGCCAGAGGAAATAACTATATTGTAAAATTAAATTGACAAACCCAAATGAAAAAGACACTAAGATTTTTGATGCTATTTGCAATTGGACTGTTCCTTGCATTGAGTGTAACTTCCTGTGGCGATGATGAAGAGGATGATGGAACAACAATTGACACACCTGCAAAAATCTTCACTGTAACTTTCAACTCTGATGGCGGTAGCGAAATTGTTGCACAGAAGGTGGATGAGGGGAATACAACCACCAAACCTGCTGACCCAACGAAGGACGGTTTTTATTTCTTAGGATGGTATATAGGGGAAAATATCTATGATTTCTCTCAGCCTGTATCTGATGACTTGACGATAACAGCTCTTTGGATGAAAAAAACTGAATATGAGGTCGATCTCGGCTTGCCATCCAGAACAATGTGGGCTCTCTGCAATGTCGGCGCAAAGAATCCGTGGAATTACGGCGATTATTTCGCGTGGGGCGAGACTAAAACGAAAGACGATTATTCTTGGTCAACATATAAGTTTGCTAATGGTGGTGACAATCAACTTACCAAATATTGCTACAATTCAAGCTGTGGTTACAATGGCTTTACCGACAATTTGACTGTATTGCTGCCTGAGGACGATGCCGCCACTGCTAATTGTGGCAGCGACTGGCGTATGCCCACACAATCAGAGTTTCAGGAATTGCGTAATAATTGCGATAGTGAGTGGACAAGTGATTACAATGGTACAGGAGTCGCTGGTCTTATTGTAAAGAGCCGTAATAATTCGAATTCGATTTTTCTTCCCGCCGCAGGTCACTGCTACGATGTAGTTGTTTATGTTCATCAACTAGGCCTCGATGGCTACTACTGGTCGTCGTCGCTCAGCACGGGTCTATCGAGCGACTGTCACTACCTGTGGGTGGGGCAAGGTTATGGCGTCGGTAGATGGCCCCGCTATTACGGATTCCCTATTCGTCCTGTGCGGTGCAAATAATTTCCTCATTTAATTTTTCGGGGGGGGTACACGCCCCGCCTTTTTTATTTCGCCCCGTCGGGGCTTGGTTTGCGATGGTAGATGTTACCATTCGTCGGAAACTAAGTCCTGAAAGGGCGTTATATATTACTCCCCCTCTTCCATCCACGTCCTGCCAGCCGCTGCGTAAATCCGCCATTTTTCGATTACTTCCTGCATGTCGGGCGCAATGTCGGAATCAAAACTCATCAATTTGCCTGTCCTCGGATGGATGAACTCCAATGTCTTGGCGTGGAGGGCGTGGCGTGGCATTATGGTAAAACAATTCTCAATAAATTTTTTGTATTTGGAGAATGTGGTGCCGCGAAGTATGCGGTTGCCGCCGTAGATTTCATCGTTGAAAAGTGGATGGTTTTGACTCGTAAAATGGACGCGGATTTGATGGGTGCGGCCGGTTTCGAGTTTGCATTCCACCAACGTTACGTATCCAAAACGTTCCAAAACTCTGTAATGTGTTACCGCGTGTTTGCCAATGCCGCTGTCTGGCGGATATGCGCACATCATCAATCTGTCTTTGGGACTGCGGGCGATGTTGCCGATGATAGTGCCTGTTGGCTCTTCAATGTCGCCCCAGACAAGCGCGTGGTAGCGGCGGTTGACAGTGTGGTCAAAAAACTGCTTTGCCAAATGCACCTTTGCCTGTTCGTTTTTGGCGACAACGAGAAGACCCGACGTATTCTTGTCGATGCGGTGAACGAGCCCCGGGCGCGTGTCGTCTTTGTCAAATTGAGACTTGTCGCCCAAGTGGAATGCAAGCGCGTTGACAAGTGTGCCGGTGAGGTTGCCGTGCGCGGGATGAACCACCATACCAGCCTTTTTGTTTACTACAATCACATCGTCGTCCTCATAAACAATGTCGATTGGTATGTCTTCGGGAACGAGTTTAAACTCCTCGTGCTCCCCGGGCAGCAACACCTGAATCTCGTCGCCGGGATGTACACGGTAATTGCTCT
>JAFXMJ010000358.1 GCA_017530465.1 Bacteroidales bacterium | reverse complement strand
CTCAAAACCGCCAAAATCGGCATCCCCAACACTGGCGTTGTAAAGGATATGCCCTACTCCACCGGCAAGCGCAATATGTATGTAAACGACATCGACAACGGCGAATATATCCGTCTGCGCGGCGTTGACTTTGCAAACGGCGCGTCCTCATTCTCCATCACTGCGGCTGCGACGGGCAGCGTTGAAATTTCGCTCCGCCTCGATTCGCCCACCGGCGCAGAAATCGGCAAAGTACTCGTAAAGCCCACCGGCAGCGTCGAAAAATACAAGGCTTTCACTGGCAAAGTATCCGGAGCATCCGGCGTCCACGACCTCTACATCACATTCCAGAATGCAAATGGCGAGGTAAGGCTGGATTGGTGGAATTTTAAGAAATAATTTGGGATTGACATAATATTGGCGCATCACCACCGATGGATGCCGATGTCGATGCTGATACCGCCACCAATGCCGGGGGTTCACACCCCCGTCTAAATGATAACGCCCCATCGGGGCTACGATGCACCGACAAACCGCGACGCGGTGATATCATTTAACCGGGGATGTAAATCCCCGGTTTTTATCCATTTCATATAATAATCCACCATAAACCGACGTTTTAATAAAAAATGGCAAAATATTTGCTACTTTTGCATCGAATAAAAATACAAATTGACGATGGAAAATTTTATATTAACATATACTAAATGTAATATAAACTTTACGGGGGGGAATCGACCCTCTCATTTGACCGTCGTAACTTTTTTGCAATCAACAACATAACCTCAATAAATATACAAATAGTAACTCCGCCGTAGGCATTTTTATGCTCCTACGGCGTGGTTCGTTTTGTACCTGCCGAAACAAAATTCAAACAATTAAATAAATTACAAACCAAACAATTTGTCAAAATTATGAAACGAAGAACAATCTTCAAGGCGTTGGTGGCACTCATGGTAATTATGCTTGGCGCCAACTTCAATGCCGAAGCGCAGTTGGGAGGATTGATAAACGCCGCCAAGAACAAGACGAAACAGAACAAGGCGAAGAACGAACTGGAACAGCAAGAAAAGGAACTCGCCGAACATAACAAGGCAATGGTGCTTGCAATCCCCCAGCCCAATGCAAATGGAAGCAAGGTACAATTTTCAATCGGCAATGAGAATGTAGCCTCGTGGAATCCTGCGACAAACGAACTGACAATCACCACAACACGCGGTGGCAACACTCCTGGCTCTGTCTATAAGGTAGATCCTGCGACAGGCTATGTAACTGACAGCAAAGGCGCATCGAAAGGCTCGCTCAATACCAGCGGCACTATCGAATCCCCAAACCTTGGAAAACTGCATCTTCGCATAGTAAAAGAGGAGATGCCAATAGGAAACTATTCAACAGGTGTCAAATACATAGAAACCATCACCGGCTACTATGTTTATGCTGGCAGCAATACAATATTAGGAGCCGTAGAACGAGATAAGATACCGAGCCCCAACTACCTTGGCTCTGACGGTTCTGTAAGCGGAGGTGACGTAAATCCATTGATTACAGCGTATGTATTCTACGGACTGATGCTCACCGAGAAGGAAGTTTCAATAAAGACTCTTGGCTATGACCCTGACAAGACATACACCACAAAAGAACTTGAAGACAAGATTCGTTGGAAAGATGATGCTACCGAGGCTGAAATCAAGAAAATGGAAGAAGGCCTGACATACGGCGACGACCGCGTGAGAGGTAGCAAGGTTGCAGCAATCGGTCTTTTGCGCGAATGGCGTCGCTCAAAATACACTAAAAATGAGGGAGAGTGGAACGAGTATAGTTATTTTGTTGATGACATTGGCTATTGGGTGGTTTACGAACTCCCCGATGGCAAGAACAAAGTTGCTATTTACTCCCTCACTAAAAATGCATACAACAAAGGTCTTACAGAACGTGGTGAATGTGCAGGTTTCTATGATGTAACCGACTGGCAGCGCAAGTAATCAATCTTGAACAGAACCAACAACAATAAAAAACGGACGGCAAAACAATGTTTTCCCGTCCGTTTTTTATTTCTCAACTATCCACTTGTCAATCGTCCTCACGCCGCTATCAGAAGAGATATTGACACCAATTTTCACCACCTCACGACCATCGTACTTGAAAGGAATTGAGTAGTTTTTGGAGTTGATTTGGTCGAGAGCATCCTGAGCCGAACCGTCCACTTTGAGTTCAAGGACAAAAATGTTTTTCGGATTTTTGATAACCACATCCATCCTTCCCGTCGCCGTATTGACCTCCGTCTCGGTGTAGAAGCCGAGCCACGTAAACAGCACGTATAGAATAGTCTGAAAATGCTTTTCTTCCTTATTGTTCAATATATTAGGAATCTGCGACATAAAGTCTTTGAGAGCCGTCATCGAATCATCTATCCTGCCGTCCCTGAGCGCAAAATAAAAATCCTTCATCGACACCTTGCCCGAAGAAAAATTTTGCGGGAAATAATAATACATCATATTCTGCATCATACCGATGCGCACCTCGTTGTTGGGATAGTCGAGAGTGTACATTTCGCTTTCCGGGTCGTACCCCTTGATAGTGAGATAGCCCGCCTGAAAAAGCACTGGCCAAAGCGAATCGACATCTTCTGGCGACACCGAAAAATCATCGGCATACAACTCTTTCGGCACCAAGTGCGTAATGTCGGCGTGGTGATGTTTGAGGTGGTCGATAATGTATGATGACGTTGCCGTCTTAAACCAATAATTATCAAGTTTCCTATCGTTGAACGCGCTCAAAACACTTGTAGGATTGAACATTGCTGGCGAAAACTCGCTGAAATGATAACTATCGTACTTGTACTCCATTTTTGCGTACATCTCGTCGTAAGTGCAGCGGAATTTGTCGGCGAGGCTTTGGATGCCATCGTGGAAATACTTGTCCAACTCCTCGTGGGTGATGCCACAGATGTCCGAAAATTGGTCGAGCATAGAGATGTCAGCAAGATTGTTCAACGTGGAGAAAATTGACACCTGCGAAAACCGCGAAATACCAGTTATAAATACAAAACGCTCGTCCTTTTCGCAGAGTTTCAGCATCTGATAGACTTCCTGTACAATACGCTTGACCTCTTTGAGATGGCCATCGTGCAGGTGAGCGTTGAGCGGTGCGTCATATTCGTCAATGAGGATTACAACATTTTTACCGGTCTGCTCTTTGGCAGCCTTAATGATTTTAAAAAAGCGGTCACCATTGCTAAGCGTCGAATTGATGGGAAGCGAATAACGTTTTTCGTACACTTCAAGTTGTACGCCGATAGATACGGGCATTTGGTGAATTTCCCTGTCCTTAATCATCGACATATCGAGCGTAATAACTGGATACTGCACCCAATCCTTCTCATATTCAGAAATTTTGAGACCTTCAAACAAATCCTTCTTGCCCTCAAAATAAGCCTGCAACGTATTCAACAGCAATGACTTACCAAATCGCCTCGGTCGCGACAGAAACACAAACTTCCTACTGCCGATCATTTCGTACATACGCTCGGTCTTATCGACATAGAGGAAGCCCTCGTTGATAATACTCTCAAAATCCGCCCTGCCGACGGGGTATTTTATCGGTGTCATAGCTGATACAGTTTTAGTTTTTGGCAAAGATAACAAACTTTTCGGAAAATCATCCCCCTCAGCAAAAAAATAAATATTTTTATGCAAATTCCTGACACTTTCCCCACACCATCACATCCATCACCTTTCCATTCTTGATCGCGCCATTCCTCAGCGTACCTTCGTGCAGGAAGCCGTTGTGTTCCAAAACTTTGGCGGAAGGGATATTGGGCGAGAAGACATTGGCGGAGATGCGGCGAAGATTGAGGGCGGCAAACGCCATCGGTACAAAATCGCCGATGACGCGGGTCATAATGCCCTTGTTCCAATATGTTGTAAGGAGATAATAGCCCAACTCGCCGTCTATCCTGTAAACATCGCCCTTGCGCTCCACCGAAATAGACCCGGCAACATTACCATCAACTTCTATGGCACGAAAAATTCCCGTACCATTTTTTTCGGAATCTTGAATGTAGCCAAGCCACGACACGGCATCCGACACCGTGTAAGGGTCAGGCAAGCGATCCGACAAGTAACTGCGGTCAACTGTGTTGCACATCGTTACAAGGATGTCTTTCAAGTCCAACGACCAAGGGAGAAGTGTTATCATTTGTTGATTTATTGATTTGTTGATTTATTGATTTGTTGATTTATGATTTTTTGATTTATGATTTATTGATTTATGATTTATTGATTTATGATTTGGTGATTATTTGAACGCCTTCACAAAATTCACCGCCATACTCAACATATAGGCGTATTCGAGGTTGCCCGTTGCGAGGTCGT
>JAFXMJ010000038.1 GCA_017530465.1 Bacteroidales bacterium | reverse complement strand
TGTGGTTGATTTTTGGGATATGCGGCGCGACCCTGATTTTCTTGCAAAAAGAATTTCCAATTACTGATAGAATATTCCGCGAAAAATATTATCTTTGCGCATCATAAAAGTGAAACATCGTGAGCATCAGGTACTGCCATCATAAGGACATCGACTTTGACAAGTGGGAGAACTGCGTCAGCAATTCCCTCAATGCCTGCGTGTTTGGACACGTGTGGTACTTGAACAACATTTCGCTCGCGTGGGACGGCATCATAATGGGCAATTACGACGCGGTGATGCCCGTATTCCGCGACGCCGACAGGATGTACCTGCCTTACGGGATGCTTTGGACGGGCATTTACTGCAAAGACAGCCTTACGCCAAGAATCTGCCAGGAGTTTATGAATTTTATCGACCAGACGTTCAAGTACATCAACATTACGTTCGATAAGTATTTCTTTGACAATGTGCAAGTTGACGGCCGTCTCTCAAAGGAATACATCTACCAATTGGACACATTCAAGGGCATCTCCAATATCGACGTCCAAGGGTTGGTTGGGACAGTCAATTACAACCGCTACACCTGCCGCGACCACATTATCAATACCGTGAAGGCGGTGATATACAGCGATTTTATGGACATCGACAAGTCGCTCTCCTTCAAGACCGCGATGATGCTCAAAAACCTGACCTACAAGGCTGTGGAACACCGTTTCGGCTGCTACACCGAACTATTGGAGCGCAACGTCTCGCCGAGGGGTGCGGCGTTGGTGGTGTATGGCGACAGCTACATCTTCGTGCCGTTTTTTGGTACGGTCAATATGCCCACTGACGCAAGCTACGGGCGCATTTTGCTGCTCTCGCACATCGTCAACAAGTATTTCGCGCACAAGCCGGGCATCCTCGTCATCGACCCTCAGAAATGCGGAATCCCGCCACAGGCCCTCGAAAAAATGGGCTTCAAGAAATACGCATATTGCCGCTACAAAGTGGATATGCTGTCAAAATTCACCAACTTATTCAAGACAAGCAACAGACAAACACAATTCAGCGAATGAAAATAATATCATACAATCTCAACGGCATCAGAGCCGCAGTTACAAAAGGGCTATACAATTGGCTCAAACAGGAACAGCCCGACATCCTCTGCATACAAGAGACCAAGGCGCAGCCCGAACAGATAGACGAAGTGGAGTTTAAGCGTCTGGGCTACAAGTGCTATTGGTTTTCGGCGCAGAAAAAAGGCTATTCAGGCACGGGCATCGTCACCAAAATAGAACCCAAACACGTGGAATACGGTATGGGCATAGAGAAATACGACGAGGAGGGCCGCGTCATCAGAGCCGACTTCGACGGATTTTCCGTTATCTCCGTGTATCATCCGTCGGGCACAAGCGGCGACGAGCGTCAGGCGTTCAAGATGCAGTGGCTCGAAGATTTCACGGCATACGTGGAGGCGTTGCGCAAGGATTTCCCGAAGTTAATTATCAATGGCGACTTCAACATCTGCCGCCTTTGGATAGACATCAACCACCCCGAGAAGCACGAAGACGTGTCGGGATTCTTGCCCGAGGAGCGCGAATGGTTCCAACGGTTTGTGGATTTGGGCTACGTCGATAGCTTCCGCGAATTTTGCGACAAAGACAAGCAATATTCGTGGTGGTCGTACCGTGGAGGCAGCTATCAGAAAAACCTTGGCTGGCGCATCGACTACAATATGGTGACTTACAACCTCAAAGACCAACTCCGCGCCGCCTTCATCCGCCCCGAACTCAGATTCAGCGACCACTGCCCGGTGGGGATTGAGATTTTTGATTAATTGACAATGGACAGTTGACAATTAACAATGGAAGGAACAGTAATTAAATCCACCGGCAGCAATTATCTCGTTCGTCAGGGCGACGGCACTATTGTCACTTGCAAGATGCGCGGCAAATTGCGTCTCGACGGCAACAAGAGCACCAACCCCGTTGCCGTGGGCGACATTGTGGATATTGACATAGAGGACGACGGCTCCGTTGGCGCAATCAAAAACATTCACCCCCGCCGCAACTGCATCGTCCGCCGCGCCACCAACCTAAGCCGTCAGTCGCAGGTGATAGCCGCCAACATCGACCAATGCCTTATTGTTACTACCATCATCCTGCCCGAAACGCCAATAGAGTTCATCGACAGGTTTTTGGTGTCGGCGGAGGCGTACAAAGTGCCGCCGGTGCTGGTGTTCAATAAGTGCGACTATTACGACGAGCCGCCCATCCAGGAGGAATTGCAACACCGCATCAATCTATACACGAAAATTGGTTACCGTTGCCTCTGCACATCGTCAGTGACAGGCGAGGGCATCGACGAACTGCGCGACCTTCTCCGCGACAAGACTACATTGCTTTCAGGACGCTCCGGCACGGGCAAATCTACACTCGTCAACACCGTGAATCCCGGTCTCAATCTCAGGACGGGCGAGATTTCGATGTCGAGCCTCGATGGCAAACATACCACGACTTTTGCCGAAATGTTTCCTTTAAGTTTCGGCGGCTATGTAGTTGATACGCCAGGCATTAGGAGTTTTGGCACAAGTGGATTGTCCAACGAAGACGTAGCCCACAATTTCCCGGAGTTTTTCAGCAGGCTGAGCGAATGTCGCTTTTACAATTGCACCCACACCAACGAACCCGGCTGCGCCGTGAAAGCGGCTGTCGAAAGCGGCGAGATAGAGCCGTCGCGATACGAAAGTTACATCTCGATATGCTTCGGTGAGGACGGCAAGTATCGGGAAGGACGGAGAGGATAAGGGGAGGAAAAAATTTTCTTACAAATTGTTTCGCCGCAACAATTTTTTTTATACTTTTGTCACTGTGAAACACAGCTTTCCGCTTTTGGGACACAGATTTAGTCAAACACATCAACAAACACAATGGAAAACAGCACGGCTAATATCAACCAGGGACGTCCGGTGTATTTTTCATACGCACGCAACAGCAAGAAGAAACCCGAATGGGAGCACATCTCCGACAGCGTAGAGACGCTATTGGAGACGATGACTGCCAACAATTTGGAGTACCGCGTGGATGTCCGCGACATCGGTACGGGCGACAAAATTTCCAAATTCGAGGAAGAAATCGGCTGGAACAGCGAAGTGGTTGTGATTATCTTTTCCGACAAATACTTCCGCTCGGCGCACTGTATGTACGAATTTGTGCAGATTAAGAACGCCTTGAACCAATATCCTGACAAACGTCTGATGTGCATCAAGAGTGGCGACTTCAATCTTGCCGACACCAATTACATAATGGAGTTGGAAGATTATTGGAAAAATCAAAAAAACGAATACGAAAAAATAGAATATCACAGACTCCGCGACCATTCGGGAACGGAGATTGCAGCACACGAAAACGGTTTTTATCTCGAAGACATCAGAAACCTGTATTCTTTTTTCAGCGCAATCAACTACTCAAACGCAGCCAACATCAACTACGGCGGTTTTGTTGGCGACATTGTAAAATACTATAACACAACACCTACGCCAGCACTCACACCAAAACCTAACGCTCAACAATTAGCAAAAACTGGGCAACAATCTACAAGTACACCTCAGTCCGCCACAAAGAAATCCACAATAATAGCAATTGCGTCTGCAGCTGTGGTGGTGGCTCTTGCAATTTATTTGTTGACAGGCGAAACAACGACTACCGACAACAACACGACAAACATTGAAAATAACGACACACCCCAAGAAAGCGACAACACAATTTTGAGCAAAGCATTTGCATTGGACAAAGCAGGCAACTATTCGGAGGCTCTTATTTATTATGAAAAATTGGCAAATAAAGGAAATGTAACGGCACAATTTGATGCAGGTTCGTGTTACAACAAATTGGGGAACTACGAAAAAGCGGCATATTGGTATCAAAAGGCGGCAGACCAAGGAGATGCTGGTGCACAAAACAATTTAGGCAACTGCTATCTCAATGGTGAAGGCGTCGCCCAAAATTATAAAAAAGCAGTTGAATGGTATCAAAAGGCGGCAGACCAAGGATCTGCTGGCGCACAGTTTAATTTAGGTAGTCGTTATTACTATGGAGAAGGTGTCACCAAAGATTATCAAAAAGCGGTTGAATGGTATCA
>JAFXMJ010000357.1 GCA_017530465.1 Bacteroidales bacterium | reverse complement strand
GGTATGAATAGTTTACTAAATTCTCTCTCCGACCATTCTATTTGGCTCGAATTTTTAAAAATCCGAACCGAGGATGGGCATACCAAAAAAAAGGAACTTGCGCGGTTGAAGGCGTTTGTAGAGAATAAACTTTATGTGGATATTGCAAATAACATTATTTCAGGTAGTTATGTGTTTGATTTCCCTGTAAAGACCGAAATCAACAAAAGCGGCTCTACCAAAAAACGCATTGTATATCGTTTTGATAGTGAGGAAACTTTGGTGCTGAAACTATTGGCGCACCTTTTATATAAATACGACAATAAGTTGAGTCCCGCCTGCTATTCGTTTCGCAAACATCTTACCGCCAAAAATGCGTTTGATAAAATTACTTCAATTCCGCATCTTGCTGATAAATACGTGCTTAAAGTAGATATTCACAACTATTTTAATTCAATTCCTTCACAACGTCTTGTAGATGAAATCAAAAATGTGATTGACGACGACCAGCAGTTGTGTCAACTTCTTGTAAATATTGTACTTGCCAACAAAGCATATTATTACTACGAAAACGGCGAACGGCTTTTGATTACCGAAAACCGAGGCGCTATGGCTGGCGTGCCTGTGTCGGCTTTTTTTGCAAATATCTACTTAACCTCTATGGATGAGGCGTTTACAAAAATTAGTGTGCCATATTTCCGTTATTCTGACGATATAATTGTTTTTGCCGATAATGGGGATGATTTGCAGCGTTATAAAGATTTGATTTTTAGTATTATAGATGAAAAAGGATTGACCATAAATCCCACAAAAGTGAAAATTTCTGCACCCGGCGAGGAGTGGGAGTTTCTTGGCTTTTGTTATCGCAATGGAAATGTTGATTTGGCTTCGGCAACGTTGCACAAGATAAAATCAAAGATAAAGCGCAAGGCTAAGGCTTTGATGCGCAGTAAAATACGCAAAGGCAGAAGTTTCGACGACGTGGCTGCCGACCTTATCGACCATTTCAACCGAAAATTTTACCGAGAGTTTTCGGACAATGATTTTACTTGGTGCCGATGGTTTTTCCCCGTTATCACCACCGCCGAAAGTCTTAAAGCAATCGACAACTATCTTGTTGAGTATGTGCGATTTTTGCGCAGTGGACGGCATACCAAAAAGAATTTCGTGGTTGATTACGCCGAAATCAAAGAATTAGGATTCAAAAGCCTTGTAAATGCATATTATGGATAATTCAATGATGAAAAATGTTTTACAAAAGTTCAAACAGCCTGCCCACCATTTCGGCTTCGGTGGCGTCTTTTTTCAGTCCGTACAATCCCAAAACAATCTCGTCCAATTCGCGGTGAGCCTCGGCAAGGTCGGTGAACAATAGGTCGAGGTTTTCTCCGTAAAGGTCGGCAAGCGACGCACCCTGCGAGAGATATTTTTCGCGGACGTCGAGGATTTTTTGCGCGGCGGTTGGGATGCGGGCTGCCAGCCCGCTATTGGCTGACGAGCCGTCCACATTCCATTCAGGCCACGGAAAATTGTTATAAACAATGTCCTTGCTGTAACGGTAACGACTCTCCAACCGCCCCGCCACAACGCGCATCCACGCATTATGGACTATCGAGGTGAGAATGCCAAATTCGTAGAGCGTGGCGTTGGGGATGATTTGGACGGCATTGGATGCGATTACGTCTTTGCTCATATATCCAATTGGAATATATTTGCGTTTCTCCGACGAATGACACGGAATCAACAAGAAATTAGAATCAGGCATATTTTCTATATGAAACCGAGTAGGTTTTTCTGCAAGTTTTCTTGTGCCCTCGCTTTTGCTTGCAAGCCGGAATTCTTTCACAGCCTTGATACGTTCCAAACATAACGGCATTTTTGCCAATTCCATTAAATCTGCATCGCCAAGCCAAAGACAATAACGTTTTCTATTATTGAGAAACTCCTCTGCACCATAATAAGGACGGAAATATTTTTTGGCATTTGGTTCAAGCGTTATGAAGTCGTGCATTTGTTCAGGCGTAAACAAATAAAGACCATTATCAATTGGCTTGCTACCTATTCCAATTTCTGACACATTGCAAATCGGTTTGTTGCGGCTTTCCACAAAAACGTTTGGTCCGTCGAGAAGATATGCGTTGATATTTTTGGCGGTTTCGATTGTGCCGTCGGGGTTGTAGATGCGTTTAGGTTGCGTTTGTAGAGACGCGATTAATCGCGTCTCTACGGCATTGGCGGCAGAATCATCCGCAATGCCGAATCCCACAATCACACAATGCACGTGCGCCATTCCAACAGAATCGCTTTCCCAACGGAATGTACGGTAGGCAAAATCTATCGTCAATCCGTCTTCCATCAATGGTTTCCAAAGGTTGGCAACCTGTTAGCCTTGGCAAATTGAATTGGTGGATACAAAGGCACAATGAATTTTTGGATTATATTTTATAAAATCAAAAGCCTTCTTGTACCAACAACTTACATAATCCATTGTGCCAACGTTTCTCCAATCATTGCCGAATGTTGCCAATACATCATCTTTCTGTTCTTTGGATTGCAACGAATATCCATAAAACGGCGGATTACCAACGATATAATCCAATTCTGACGGATTGACATAATCTTCCCAATTGATGCGCAGGGCGTTGACACAGTGGATTGTGGTGATGTCGTTGAGGGGCAATTCGGGAATGTTTTCGCCGAGGATTTGCTGCGTTTCGTGGAGCAATTGGTTTTGTGCAATCCATAGGGCGGTTTTGGCGGTATCAACGGCAAATTCGTTGATTTCAAAACCGTGGAATTGCGACAGGGAAACCCGGATTTGTAGAGACGCGATTAATCGCGTCTCTACACCGGCGGAATGGAATTCGTACAGAATTTTGTTTTCCATACGGCGGAGTTCCATAAAACAATACGTCAGGAAATTGCCCGAGCCACACGCGGGATCGAGGATTTTCACCGACGCCAAATCGTCTTGGAGGGCGAGCAAGGTGTCACGCTTGGTGTTGAGGTCGGAGATGCGGATTGCATCTTCGAGCCGACGGCGGAATCCATTGAGAAACAGCGGCGCAAGAGCCTTGTCGATGTTGTCGGTAGTTGTGTAATGCATACCGCCTTCGCGCCGGTCTTTGGACGAAAGCGTACTCTCAAACATCGCCCCGAAAATTGCTGGGTTTATCGGGCTCCAATCAAAGCCGAGCGAAATTCTTTGAGTGATATTGAAGGCGATTGTCTCGGTGAATTTTGGCAGGCTTGTTTCAGCCGCAAAAAGTCCGCCATTGGTGTATGGAAATTCGTTGAGCCGTTTTTCTTCGGGGTCGCGCTTTTCGGTCGGCGTGTTGAGCACTTGGAAAAGCCGTTTTAGGTGCAGCCTAAATTCGTAACGGTCGCTATTGAACGATTTGAGATAGTTGCCAAACATATCCTTGCGGCTAAACACCAAGGCGTCCTCAGCATAGAGACAAAACACAAGCCTGACGCAAAAAACGTTGATATTATGAAACAATTCGAGCGTCATCTCGTCCTTTGAGTATTGGCGGAGGATGTCATTATAGAGTTCACCGATTTTGAGCGCGGCGGCTTTTGAGACGGCGGTTTC
>JAFXMJ010000356.1 GCA_017530465.1 Bacteroidales bacterium | reverse complement strand
GTCATCGAAGTTGCCCAAGTGAACCAAGACCCGACAGTGCCGCAACTCGACCTCCTCCACCCCAAGAGCTTCTATATGCTCGGCAAAAACGACTGCGAAGTTTCGTCCAAACGCTTCGACCTCAGCGGATTTGCTATGTACAAAGGCAAAAAAATCTGCATCGCCGACAAGTCCTGGACCACCGACATCTATTACTTCGACACCACATCAACAGGCGAATTTTTTGTAAGTTTATGCGCCAAGGGCCCCGATTACAAGACCAAGGACTGCGACATCGAGGCTGTGGACACCTACAACGACCGCATCATAATATCCGAGGAGACCAACAATCTGATTTACATACAGAACGACAAGGGCGAGTTTGAACTAATGCCCGTCGATTTCAACAAGGTGGAAGCCGACCTCACCAAATGGGGCGCATCCAACGCAGGCGTCGAGGGTTTTGCAGTTGACAGCCAAAACAACATCATCTACTTTGCCAAGGAACGCGACCCGCGCCGACTGTTTTCCTACGACATAGCCGCCAATGAGTTTCACACCGACTTCGACGACATTGTGAAAGGCGACGACGGCAACATCTCAGATATGAAATTTGTGGACGGCTACCTCTATTATCTCGACCGCGCCGAGTGCCTTGTGGTGCGCATTGACGTAAAAACCAAGGAACAGGTCAAATACTCCTTCCGCCGGTATTCCAACAACGGCAAGGAGCACATCTACTACGCCAAATTCGGTATGGCAGAGGCACTGCTCATCACTGACGACGCCATCTTTATCGGTTTTGACAACAACGACGACCCCGTCACCAAATACGGCGAGGAAATCGGACTCAAACCCGGCAGCAACCTGCCATCGATATTCGTCTTCAAGCGTCCGGAAGGTTTCTGACGCACTATAAACTATAAACTTTAAACTATCCCCTACTCCCAGTCAATCACCTTGTTGAGCGGCTCGCCGAGGGCATTGTAAGCCTTCAACGCAATGTCGGAACGCACATTGTCCTTGTTGTTGCGGTACGACAATTCAAGCCGACACAGAAGCCTTTTTATAATTGTGATGGCGTCGCAGGGCGCGTAAAACTGCTGCTCAGGCTTCAAATTGATTTCCTGCAAAAAACGGTCAATCTCCGTCCTCTCAAACACTGCACCGTTTGACATAGGATTGATGTAAAAATCGACCTTCCGCTTGTCGTCGGAGTATGCGAGGATGAAATTTTTGGGCAGGTTGACGCCATACACCGGCAGCCCCACCTCCTTGGCAAGAATCATATATATCAACGCCAACGACACGGGATTGCCTATCTTAGAATTGATTACGTGGTCTGGGCTGCAATTGCTGGGATTGTAATAATCGGCAATCGGCACGGGTTTGAAACCCATCTGCCGGAAAAATGCAGTATTGAAAATCCTAATCTGCTCCAACGGAGTGAAATTGCCCGTATTGTAAGCCGGAATCAAATCCCGGAGCGAATCGAGCGAATCGTCAAATTTTTGCTTGTCGAGGCTGAAACTCTCAAACCGTGACACCAACCACGCTATATGCCTTAGGTCGCGGGAATTGTCTTTCCAATCGTTGATGAGACCGACGAGGAGATTGTTTTGGAGCAGTGGCACAATCTTCTCGAAACGCGACATCAACAGCGCGTTGCCTCTGCCGGTAGCCTTGGCATCCTGCCACGCCTTGGTGAGGTCGGGCAGGATGTTGGCTCCGTAGGCAATTATCTTTTTCCTGACGGCCTTATAGACATTTTCGTCGGGGTCGTCAAGAAGGCGTATGAGTGCTTTAATTTCGTTTTCAGCCATTTGCACAGTAATTATTGTGTCAGGATGTTAACAATGTCGGACACGAGGTCGGGCATTGCGCTGCGGTAGTTGGGCGCAAACACGTGGCAGCGTCTGTTGACAATTACAAGGCACACCGTCACGGTATTGTGACCGAGAAGCTGACCGAGGCCGTTGATAGCCGACGACTCCATCTCGTAATTGTTGATTTTCATACCCTTGTACTCAAAAGCTTCAAGTTTTGAGTTAATGTCCTTGTTGGTGATTTCGAGGCGCACTTCCCTACCCTGCGGCCCGTAAAATCCCGGTGCTGACAGCGTGATGCCGGCGCGGTATTTCGAGAGTTTTTTCACCAATTCAGGCGACGACGGCACGAAATACGGCACGGCGAGCTTCGGGTTGCGCTGCATAGTCTGTTGGAATTTGGCTTCGAGTTCGAGGTCGCAGACCCTGTCCCTGTCGGCGTAGAAATTGAGCAGCCCGTCCAATCCGCCCGCAATAGCCGTCAATACGGGAGTGCCGGAAGGGATGTCGGGCTGCAACGAGCCGCAAGTGCCTATCCTGACGATATTTAGCGTTGTATGCTGCGGTTTTACAAGGCGCGTCGTGAAATCGACGTTCACAAGCGCATCAAGCTCCGTAAGCACAATGTCAATATTGTCGGTGCCGATGCCGGTGGACACCACGCTGATGCGCTTGCCGTTTTTGGTGCCGGTGATGGTGCGAAACTCGCGGTTATGCTTTGTAACCTCCACTGTGTCAAAGTTTTTGGCAACAACGTCCACCCTGTCCTGGTCGCCCACGAGGATGATATTTTCGGCAATCTCGCCCGGCAACAGGTGCAAGTGGAATATCGAGCCGTCATCATTGAGCATCAGTTCCGAATCTGCAATTGGTTTCGTATTCATAGTTACGATGGTATTAATTGTTGTTATCAATAATGACCCAAAAGTATTACAATAATTTGTGAAAAACAAATTTTTTTTCGCTATGTACGTAAAACACGTAAATCATCTTTCAACGTTTTGCAAAAACGCAATTATATCATAATTTTGCATCGTCAAAAACAAAAATATTGAAACTATACAAAAAACATTAATAAAATGACTGAGCAATCCAAGAAAGAAGTCAACGACTTCATGGCGAAAGTGATCGCCAAGAACCCCGGTGAGACCGAGTTCCACCAGGCAGTTAAGGAGGTGGTAGAATCCCTTATGGACTACATCGACGAAAACCCCAAGTACAAGAAGGGCAAAATCCTCGAGCGCATGGTAGAGCCTGAGCGCGTAATCATGTTCCGTGTTCCGTGGCTTGACGACAAGGGCGAAATCCAGATCAACCGTGGCTTCCGCATCCAGATGAACAGCGCAATCGGACCTTACAAGGGCGGTCTCCGTCTCCACCCGACTGTTAACCTCGGTATCTTGAAGTTCCTTGCTTTCGAGCAGGTATTCAAAAACTCCCTCACAACACTCCCCATGGGCGGTGGCAAGGGTGGTTCTGACTTCGATCCCAAAGGCAAGTCTGACAACGAAGTAATGCGTTTCTGCCAGAGCTTCATGACTGAGCTCTCCAAGCACATCGGCGCAGATACCGACGTTCCCGCAGGCGATATAGGAACAGGCGGCCGTGAGATTGGCTTCCTCTTCGGTCAGTACAAGAGATTGTGCAACGAATTCACCGGCGTTCTTACCGGCAAGGGTCTCGGCTGGGGTGGCTCGCTCATCCGTCCTGAGGCTACAGGCTACGGCGTAGTATATTTTGCACAGGAAATGCTCGCTACAAAGAACGACAAAATCACCGGCAAGACTGTCTGCATCTCTGGTTCGGGCAACGTTGCTCAGTACGCTGTTGAGAAATGCCTCCAGCTCGGCGCAAAGGTCGTTACCATGTCCGACTCCAACGGTACAGTTTACGACAAGGACGGCATCACCGCTGAGAAGCTCGCTTGGATTATGGACTTGAAGAACGTTCGTCGTGGCCGTATCAAAGAATATGCTGACAACTTCCCTGGCGTACAGTACCTCGAAGGCCAGCGTCCTTGGGGCATCAAATGCGACATCGCAATGCCCTGCGCTACCCAGAACGAGGTTAACGAGGAGAATGCAAAGGCCCTCATCGCCAACGGCTGTATGTGCGTTTGCGAGGGTGCAAATATGCCTTCGCTCCCCGAAGCTATCGAGGTGTTCCAGAACGCCAAGATTCTCTACTCTCCCGGCAAGGCTTCTAACGCCGGCGGTGTATCGGTTTCGGGTCTCGAAATGTCTCAAAACTCCGAGCGTCTCTCTTGGACTCGCGAGGAAGTTGACGCCAAGCTCCACCAGATTATGATCAACATCCACAAGACCTGCGTTAAGTATGGTACTGAGGAAGGCGGCTACATCAACTACGTGAAGGGTGCCAACATCGGCGGCTTCGTGAAGGTGGCTGACGCTATGCTCGCTCAGGGCTTGGTATAATCAATGACAATACACATCCATCATTAGACAAGCATAGTTTTTAGATTTACGACCGAGGATTTTTCCGACAATCCTCGGTCTTTTTTTGAAGTTTTAATTGAGATTGCCAAAAACTATATGTCACAAAAAAACGACCGTGGAATAACGTATTCTACGGTCGTTTCTCGTTATTAAATAGAATGGTAATATCCTACTTAAACAGCGAATCTACAAACTGCTCTTTGTCAAATAATTGCAGGTCGGTAACCTTCTCGCCGACGCCGATGTACTTCACCGGAATCTTGAATTGGTCGCTGATACCGATAACAACGCCGCCCTTTGCCGTGCCGTCGAGTTTGGTGAGCGCGAGGGCGTTGACTTCCGTCGCCTTTGTAAACTGCTTAGCCTGTTCAAAAGCGTTCTGACCCGTACTGCCATCGAGAACGAGAAGCACCTCGTGCGGCGCGTCGGGAATCACCTTGGTCATCACGCGCTTAATCTTCGACAACTCGTTCATAAGGTTAATCTTGTTGTGGAGACGACCCGCCGTATCTATCAGAACCACATCGGCTTTGTTAGCAACGGCAGAATTGAGTGTATCGTAAGCCACCGATGCGGGGTCTGCGCCCATAGCCTGCTTTACGATGGTAACGTCGGCACGCTGCGCCCAAATCTCGAGCTGCTCCACGGCTGCGGCACGGAAAGTATCTGCTGCACCAATGAAGACCTTCTTGCCCGCCGCCTTAAACTGGTTGGCGAGCTTGCCAATTGTGGTGGTCTTGCCCGCGCCATTGACGCCTACGACCATAATCACATACGGCATGCCGTCCTTGGTGACTATGCTGTCGGTGAAATTGTTGGCGTCGTTCTCATTGAGCAACGAGACCACCTCCTCCTTGAGAATCTTGTTGAGTTCGGCGGTATTTACGTACTTGTCCCTTGCGACACGCTCCTCGAGCCGCTTGATGATTTTCAAAGTGGTGTCAACGCCCACATCGGACGTAATGAGAGCATCTTCAAGGTTGTCGAGCACCTCGTCGTCCACCTTGGATTTGCCGACGATGGCACGCTGAATCTTCTTGAAGACACTTTCCTTCGTTTTAGCCAAGCCATTGTCGAGGCTTTCTTTCTTCTCTTTTGAAAAAAATCCGAAAAGACCCATTTGTTTTTTGTATAAAAAATTGACAGTCAGCGTCTTAAATGTAACACTTTACATTACGCCGTGCTAAATTAGATATTTTTTTTGTTACCGCCAAGAATATTTGGATTTTTTTTGCATCTAAAAACAAAAAAAGTTGGTCGCCGAGGTTTTGGCTTCCAACTTTTCTTGTAATATCTTGATGTTGAATCGTTGTCCTACTTCAAATCCTTGAGGGCTTCCTTCGCCATTGTAGCGGGAACTACCAACTCCTTGAAGCAATATGCGCCAGTCTTGGGCGACCTTACAGCCTTCACGATCTTTGTGAGCGCGCTGCCCGCATCCTCTTTCTTGAGGGTTGCTACTACTTTCTTTGCCATTTCCTATGATGTTTTACTTGATTTCGCGGTGAATAGTGTATTTCTTCAAGTACGGGTTGTACTTCTTGAGCTCAAGACGACCCGTGGTGTTCTTTTTGTTCTTGGTGGTGATGTAGCGAGACATACCGGGAACACCCGACTCCTTCTGCTCGGTACATTCGAGAATCACCTGAACCCTGTTTTTGTTCTTTGCCATTTTGTTTTTTTAGTTTTTTACGTTCAGTTTAATTGAATTAATAGCCGGCCATAAAGCCCTTTTCAACGGCTTTGTCCAATGTAGCCTTGAGGCCGTTCTTGCTGATAGAACGGATGGCGGCGGCAGACACCTTGAGCGTTACCCAACGGTCTTCCTCCTCAAGATAGAATTTCTTGGTGTGCAAGTTAGGCATGAAAGTCCTCTTGGTCTTCCTGTGAGAGTGCGATACATTGTTGCCCCTCGCTACTTTCTTGCCTGTAATTTCGCAAATACGTGACATTTTTTATTCTTTGTTTTTATCTAAAATTTCTTTATTCTTTACAGACTGCAAAGTAAATCAATTTATTACAAACTAACAAACTTTTCACGAAGTTTTTTTCATTTTTTTGTATTTTTTTTGTTGTACGGTTTTCTTTACAGTGCTATTGCGCTATATATCAGATAGTTGATACATATAATAATTAATCCAACATCGCAAGAAAATCTTCTTCGGTGATGATTTTGATGCCCAATTTCTCGGCTTTTTGCACTTTTGACGCGCCCGGTTTGGCTCCGGCAACGACGAAATTGGTCTTGGCGTTGACTCCCGACTGCAATTTGCCACCGTTTTGCTCCACCATTTTTTCGAGTTCGGAGCGGCGTTGCGGCGTCGCAAATGAGCCGGTAACGATGATGTTCATGCCCGCAAGTTTGTCGGATTTCGGCGCGAGG
>JAFXMJ010000355.1 GCA_017530465.1 Bacteroidales bacterium | reverse complement strand
ATTGGATGTACAACGGCGTGGCTGCCAACAGCGCGGCTCTCGCTCCCAACAGCGTTTATGCCGTGAGCGCGCTCACCAACAAGACCCGCTCCGCCTTCGAGACCAACTTCCAGGAGGCTCAGGTATTGTCGGATTATTACATACAACTCGCATCATTCTTCCGCATCGACAATATCACGGTTGGATATAGCGTCAACAACCTCTTTGACAAAATCGGCGGACGCGTGTACTGCACGGTGCAGAATCCGTTGGTATTCACCAAGTACGACGGACTCGACCCGGAGATTTCGGGCGGCATCGACAATAGTTTCTATCCGAGGCCTGTTACATTCTTGATTGGTCTCAACCTCAATTTTTAACCCATCTAAAACTTAATTGAAATGAAAAAACGCAACATATTGATAGCGGCAGCATTAGCGTCGGGCATTGCAATGGAATCCTGCGTCAAGGATCTTGACGTGGAGCCGCTCACACCCTCGGTGGTAACATCCGCCACCGCGTGGAACAACGACACCGCCGCCGAGTGTTTCCTCGCCAAGATTTATTCGGCATTTTCCATCAACGGTCAGGACGGCGCGGGCAATAGCAACGGCAACGACATCATCGGCGCCGACCAGGGCGAGGCTACCTTCACCCGTTCTTTCTGGAATCTCGAAGAACTCACCACCGACGAAGCCAAGTGCAGTTGGGGCGACGAGGCTCTCAATGGTCTCAACTACTGCAACTGGGGTCCCACCAACCGTTTCATTATGCTCAATTATGACCGTCTTTACGTCAACATTGCATTTTGCAACGAGTTTTTGCACTCCACGTCAGACGCCGACGCCAAGATGCAGGAATGCCGCGCCGAAGTGAGGGTGCTGCGCGCTTTCAGTTATTATATACTGATTAATTTCTACGGCAACATCCCCTACACCGACGAAAATTCCGGCATTGGCGCATACCTTCCGGAGCAGAAGGGCAGGTCGTTTTTCTTCCCGTGGATAGAATCGGAACTCAAAGACGTAATCGCGTCCAACCACTTGCCCGAAAAGTCTGCCGCCAACTACGGCAAGGTAAATAAGTACGTTGCAGAGATGATTCTCGCCAATCTCTACATCAATGCGGAGGTGTTTGGTATGGGCGACCATTACAATGATGCCGCCACCGTCCTCGCCGACATCATCGACAATGGCGGTTATGTTTTGGAGGCTAATTACCAACACAATTTCAACGCCGACAACTACCTCTCCACGGAAATCATTTTCCCGATTATCTTCGACGGACTTTACGCTCAGTGCTACGGCGGCACCACCTTTATGATTGGTTCGGCATTGGGCAAGGATATGGGCGCACTCGCCAATTACGGACTTGCCCAGGATTGGGAAGGCAACCGCGCCACTCAGGATTTGAGCGACCTCTTTGAGCCGGGCGACACACGCGCACTCTTCTACACCGAAGACCGCACCAAGGAAATGACCGACAACACTTCCTACAAGAGCGGATGGAGCGTCGTTAAGTTCACCAACCTCAATCGCGACGGCTCTGCGGGTTCCAACAGCACTTTTGCCGACACCGATTTCCCATTCTACCGCCTTGCCGACACCTATCTTCTTTATGTAGAGGCAACGCTCAAAGGCGCGGGCGACCCGGTAAAAGCCGTCAACCTCTACAACCAAATCCAAGAACGCGCATTTGGCAACAAGAGCCACAACATTGGTTCTCTCACCGAAATTGACGCCGACCGTCTCCTCGACGAACGCGCCCGCGAACTCTATTGGGAAGGACACCGCCGCACCGACCTCATCCGTTTCGGCAAATTCCTCACCAAATCGTGGGCTTGGAAAGGCGGCAACGCGTCTGGCATCAATTCCATCGACAGCAAATACACCCTCTTCCCCCTCCCATCAACCGACGTTTCCGCCAATTCAAACCTGAAACAAAACGAAGGATTTTAGTTAGGAATGAGGAAAATCAACAAATCAACCAATCAACAAATCGAAAATTATGAAAGCATACATATCAGCAATTTTGACTGCGGCAGTGATGTTTGCCGCTTGCGAGAAGCAGGACGACGATATGCCGCGCATCGATTTCAACGCGAGCACTGCGCCCACTCTCGCCGCAATGTCGGACGCCATAGACGGCAGTCAGGACAAGTACACATTTTTCTTCTCGCCGGGCAAGTTTGTTGTTGACGGCAACGAAACCATCCTCGGAGCCAAGGACAACAAGACACAGTACGCCCTGCAAGTGGATATGGCGGATGGCGATTTTTCAGCACCCGTCACCATCGAAAAACAGAATTACGACAGCACCGACAAGTTTACCGTAAGTTACGACGCTATTTGCAGTGCGGTCTGCGCGTGGAAGGGCGACCTTGCAACGCCTATCACGCCGTGGACAGGCAACCTCCAATTCCGCGTCCTCATTCTCCCCGGCTCCAACATTGCCGACGGTTTGGCATCGCAGCCCATCACGGTGGCTTCCGTAATCAAATTTGCAGACCCCAACCCGAGGTTCTACATCTGCAACGAAGCCGGTTGGGACGCACTTCACCTGTACGCCTGGGGCGACGAAAACGATGCCATCGGCACTTGGCCAGGAATGGAGGCTGTGGAGACGGTAGAGGTCAACGGCAAGACCTATTATGCCTTTGACGTGAAGGAAAAAATCGGCTCCAAAAATGAGCATCTCATCGCCAACAACAACGACAACGGCGTGCAAATCAACGACATTTTCGTTGGCGTGTTTAGCGCGTCGGTGTATGTAACCATCAATGCCGACGGCACATTCACCACCGACAGCGAATCGCCCGCTCAGCCCGCTCCCGAACCCGAACCGGCAGACAATTCCAACCTGCCCGACAATGTAAAAACCACTGTCTCCGGCAACAAGATAATCGTTGAGACCGACAAGGACATCGTGTTTTACGTTTGGGCTTGGAACGACACCGAAGCCTTGGGACAACTCACCGAGGCTGGCTGGCCCGGCGACAAACTCACATTGTCGAGCAGCAATGACGGCAAATTCACCTACGAATACGACTTCACAGCCGCGCCCGCCATTCCCGAATATTTTATCATCAGCACCGACAACGATATGAAATTCTTGGATTGCCACGAACAGCAGCCCACGCTTCAGAACCGGCAGAGCTCTGTTCTCGCTCCCGCAGGTCAGCAGTTCACGGACCAGCAGCAGGATCATCAGACTT
>JAFXMJ010000354.1 GCA_017530465.1 Bacteroidales bacterium | reverse complement strand
TGAGGCGGAAAGACGGCTCAAAATGTCGGGCATCGACTACCTCACACGTCAGGTTTCGGCTGAAAAAATCAACATTTTTTTCGGCGCGAAAGAGTGCATCGAGGTCATCAAACACATTGGCGACAAGCCTTTTAACGAGTATACGCCCGAGGAAGATTTTATCCTCGGAGTGCTTTTGGGCTACGACAAAATTCAGGAGTGCAACCGTTATTTGCACCTTTGCGAAAAACAACGAGTATTGAAGAAGACGGCGTAAAAAAATGGACAGAAAATCAAAAATTATCACGTTTTGGGTGTTGACAATCTGTGGATTTTTGGCACACACAATAACGGACGCAATGCCCGCATTTTGGGGCGAGAGCATTGCCGCAATGCAGCCTCCGGCATCAACGGGGATGATTGCTTTTATGATGATAGTCAGTTACTTGATACCTGTAATTGGCATTTTGTTTACGATTTATGGAGGCAAAATTTGCAAGACCATCAACGCCGTTTTGGCGTGCATAATGGCGGTGTTTACGGTGTTCCATCTGAGCGAATTGTTCCAAGAATTCAACGCCGCACAACTCACGATAATGCCGATGATGTCCATCGTGGCTATCATAATGGCGAAAGAATCGCTCAAAATGAGGAAGGAATAGATTGGGCGGGAAGGTTTTTGCTAACTTGTTGTAAATCTTTCTTTTAAGCATAGACTATACACCTTTCTGAGGTTTAATTTTTGCTGATTATACACCTTTCTGAGGTTTAATTATGCGCAAAAATACACCTTTCTGAGGTTTTGTGCAAGTTTTTGAGGATATTTTTTGGGAGAAAATACTGTAAAAATCGCGATAGCACTTCCGAATTAACAAAAAAAATGCTTTTTCGGAAGTAGTATCGCGATTTTTTTGTATCTTGCGCCAAATTTCAAGTAGTATGATTATGGAATATAATGCAAATATAATCGGTCGCAAATATGAGCAAGATTTGATTGCTGAGTATTGCGAGACACCAAAGGCGGAACTCGTTGCTATATACGGACGGCGGCGTGTGGGCAAGACATACCTTGTGAAGCAGTTTTTCGCCAACGATTTTGATTTTTACTTCACGGGGTCGTTTGAGACTCCGCGCAGTACGCAATTGAAACTGTTCCAAAAGGAGTTGGAACGTTATTCGCACGTCAACCGCCTAAAACCAAAGGATTGGTACGATGCTTTTGAGCAACTGCGCGATTACCTTTCTTCGCTCGACAAACAGCGTATCATTGTCTTTCTCGATGAACTGCCGTGGCTCGATACGCCAAAATCAGGATTCCTGTCGGCTTTCAGTTATTTTTGGAACAGTTGGGCTTCGTCGCAAAACAATCTCAAACTTTTTGTTTGTGGTTCGGCGACTACGTGGATGCTCTCAAAACTTGTTGGCGACAAAGGCGGAATGCACGGACGTGTAAACCGTCAGATATATCTGCGTCCGTTCTCGCTCGCCGAAACGGAGCAGTTTCTGCGCACTAAAAACATTGATTGGGAACGTTACCAAATCATCGAGGCGTATATGACAATGGGAGGGATTCCCTATTATCTCGATATGCTCAAACCGTCACTAACCTTGGACGAAAACATCGACCATCTGTTCTTTGAAAAGAGTGCGGCACTTTGTACCGAACACAATTTTATATTCCGTTCGCTGTTTAAGGATTCGAGGGTTTACCGAGCCGTGGTGGAACTTCTTTCCGCGAACCGCAACGGCTTGACGAGGACCGACATTCAGGCGGCGTTGAATTTGGATGACGGCGGGTTGCTTACCGAGGTTTTAGACAACCTGTGCAAATGCGACTTCATACGGCGTTACACCTCTTTCGGCAAAAAAGAGTACGGACAGATTTTCCACCTGACGGATTTGTTTTCGCTGTTTCATTTGCGGTTTGTTGACAAGTCTGACGGTCAGGACGCTCATTTTTGGAGTAATATGCAGGACAATCCACGGCGCACTGTATGGCAGGGATACGCTTTTGAAATGGTTTGCCTTCATCACGTCGCGCAGATAAAACGGAGGTTGGGCATTTCGGGCATTTTGAGCGAAGTGTGTGCTTGGAGTTGCAAGGCTTTTGTTGACAAAAACGGAACCGAGTACAAAGGCACTCAGATAGACCTTGTTATCGACCGTCGCGATGATACCATAAATCTCTGTGAGGCAAAATTTTCGTCGGACGAATTTGCCGTTACACAGGAATACGCCGACCGTTTAAATTCGCGCCGTGAAATTTTCCGCGCTGCGACCGGCACTCGCAAGTCTCTGCATACCACGCTTTTAACTACTTACGGTCTCAAACGCAACAAGTATTCTCAGACCGTTCACCGCGAGGTAACAATGGACGATTTGTTTATGGAAGATTGAAGTTGTAATTTTTTCCTTCAATACAATATGTTTTGTAAAAAATTTTTCAATCTATCCTCCTCATCGCCCCCATACTTATTGCCACCGTTGAGGCATTGTGCAGCAGTGCCGCCATTGACGGCGAGATGATGTTTGCCAAGCCGCCGAGGATAAGGAGCGAATTGACGCCGATGATTGCGTTGTTGTTGCCCTTGATGCGGCGTTTGAGGTTGTGACCGATTTTCATAAGTTTTGGCAGCGACGACAGGCCATCGTCAGGCAGCATAATGTCGGCGGTCTGACCCGCAATCGACGACGCTTTGCCCATCGCAATGCCAATGTCGGCGGCGGAGAGCGCAGGCGCGTCGTTGATGCCGTCGCCAACCATTGCAACCGTGCGGCCTTCTGCCTTCATTTGTTTTACGTAGGCAACTTTTTGGTCGGGCAGGGTCTGCGCGTAAAACTCCGTGATGCCCGCCTCGCGAGCCACAGCCTGAGCCGTTTTTTCGCCGTCGCCGGTAATCATAACGATGTGTTTGACGCCCGCCTGTTTCAAAAGTTTGATTGCTTCTACCGAATCTTGACGGATAAAATCTTTGATGGCAATTAGTCCTGCAAGTTCCTCGCCCTCAGAAAAATAGAGGATAGAATCGCCCGTCGCGCCAAGTTCGTCGATGTATTTTTGAGCCTCGGAAGTGAGGGGGATTTTTTCGTCGTCAAAGATGAAATGCGCCGACCCGATGCGGAGTTTTTTGCCGTTGATGGACGATGCAACTCCGTGAGCCAAAACGTATTCCACTTTTGTGTGCTCCTCCTCGTGAACAAGATTCCGGTTTCGCGCCTCCAAAACCACCGCCCGAGCCAAAGAGTGCGGAAAATGTTCCTCCAAACAAGCCGCCATTTTCAACACCTCGTTTTCGTCGCGGCCGCCCAACGGAATGATGCGCGAAACCTTTGGCGTTGCCTCGGTCAGCGTTCCCGTCTTGTCAAAAACAAAAGTGTCAACCTCGGAAATAAGTTCCAAGAATTTTCCGCCTTTGACGATGATGCCGTTTTGCGCGCTGTCCCGCATTGCCGAAAGCACGCAGATTGGCGCGGAAAGTTTCATCGCGCACGAGTAATCCACAAGCAAAGTTGACATCGCTTTTGAGAAATTTCCCGTGGCAAAATATGTGCCGGCGGCAAGCAAAAAGTTGTATTTAACCAAATGATTTGCAATGCGTTCAGCGTTGACTTGCGATGCGGCTTTCAATGCTTGCGAATTGTCAATTAACGATACAATTTGGTTGATTCTTGTCTCCTTTCCGGCGGATTTTACGCTCACAATTATTTCGCCGTCCTCTACAATCGTGGATGCAAAAACGCCCGAACCTTCCTTTTTTTCCACCGCTAATGGCTCGCCTGTCATCGACGATTGGTTGACCATTGCCAATCCGCTCACAACTGTGCCGTCGGCAGGAATTACGCCACCAATTCGGCAAATTACGCGGTCGCCTTGTTTGAGGTTTTTGGTTTGGACTTGAATCTCTTGTCCGCTGTCTGTCAATACGTTGACCACTTCTTCGGTGTTGAGGAGCGAGTGCGCAAGATTGTCGTAGGATTTGCGTTTGATGTACTCTTCCAACACCTCGCCGATGCTCAGCAAAAACGAAACCGACCCCGCCGTCCTGATGTCGCCGCTGAAAAAAGAGAATCCCAACGCGGTGGCGTCAAGCACGTCGGCGCAGAAAATTTTGCCGTTAAAAACGTTTTTTGCACCGTTGTAAAGCCTTGGCGCAATGTTGATTAACTGCAACGCCTTGCGAATCGGGAACGGCAGCAATTTTTTCAGATAATGACGCGCCACCATTCCCGACAAAATCGAAAACAATGTCGGCTGCGGAATGTCGAGCGGATTTACGCCGTCGAGAAGTTCCTGATTGTCAAGGTATTTGCCGTCCAACGCACGGAAATACGACAGCGCGGTTTTTTCGTCAATTCCTTGATAATGAACAAGGATGCTGCCCGTTGTTGGATTGATTTCTACGGACTTGATGCCCTCCTGTTCCTCTGTCAATGTCTTCACCAAGCCCGCCTGAACGGGCGAAAGAAGGTGTCTGTCGTAACGAATCCGCACCCGTCCCGGCAGCGAATGAGCGATTCGGAAGTCCATTATTCGGCACTTTGTTCAGATTCGCGTTTCACTTCCTCCGCCATATCCTCGGCGTCCTCCTTGACGGTCTCCACGAATGACTGAGCC
>JAFXMJ010000353.1 GCA_017530465.1 Bacteroidales bacterium | reverse complement strand
CTTCAATTCTTTCATTGAGCCTTTGAGGTTGGCGTCGTCGCTGTACATTGTGATGCCGCATTTGAGCATCGGGAGCGAGAGTGTGCGTTTGAGTGGCTCTTTCTGGGCATTGATGGCTACAATGTACCATGTGTGGACGTGGCGGCGGGCGAGGATGAGATATTTGCCCGGGTAGGCGTCAATGAGCTTGATGTCGTCCCAAAGCGTTGGCACGTGTTTTACGAAGTCAAGTTTCCACGGCTCGTTGTCTTTGGTGATGCGCGGATAGAGCGCGAGGTGATTGAGCGGGCATTGGAACAATACGGCAACTGCCATTTGGAATACGTCGGAGGTTACGCGGTGTCCGCCCCACATTGTAGTGTCGTTGGTAGTATTGAAGTAATCGTTGAAGGTAACACCACCATAATCCATAGAAGCCACGGAGTTGCGTATCAGTGGATGAAGTGTTGCATTGTAACTTTCTTGACGGCAGAAGTCGTCGCCAAAATGGAGATTTTCGCTTGCGAGGACAGCCTCGTTGCCGATGAAATTTGGGTACATCCTTTCCCAGCCGCGTGGCAGGGTGGAGCCGTGGAATATGACTTCGAGTCCAAAATCGTTGGCGTCGGCGAGTATGTCTTCGTAGAGTTGCATTGTCTGTTGCTTGTCGGAACCCATAAAATCTACCTTGATGCCGCGTATGCCTATCGACTTCATCCACGCCATCTCGCGGCGGCGGGCGATGATGTTGTTCATAATGTTGCGCGGGGTCTGCGGCGCGTCGTTCCAATAGCCGTTGCTGTTGTACCAAAGCATCAGGCTAACACCCTTGCTGAGAGCGTATTTGGAGAGTATTTCGATGGAATCGCGGCCTATCTGCTTGTCCCACCAGTTGTCAACCAATACCGACTTGAAGCCCATTTTGGCGGTGAAGTCGATGTATTCGCGTTGGTCTTTGTAATTGACAGATTCGTCAAAACCGATAATCCAACTCCACGTGCCTGCGCCGTAGTCATAGACTTTGGACGGCTCGTAGAGCGGTGTTACGAAGTCCCACGGAATTGTTGTCTCGGCTATCGGGGCGAGGTCTGTGCCGATGGTGATGGTGCGCCACGGTGTGCAGCCCGGCAGCGGTATGCCTGGCGCGGACGAGCCGTTGTAATTGAAATCGCCGTCCATCGGGTTGGCTATCTTGTAATTGTTGCCGCCTGTACAATCCAAATGCGAACCGCAATATGCCGACGTAACGCCTGTTTCAGAAATCAGCGCCCAACCGTTGGGCGTCTTGAAAAGGCAGGGGAAGATGAATCCCGCGCCGTCTGCATTGTCGCCCGTAGGACGGTCGGCAAAGTAGGGCGTTTCGTAACTTGGGGCTGTCCTCGACCATCCCGTGCCGCCTTTCATCTGTGCGGAAAGGAAGGTCGTTGTGCCTTGTGGCATATTGAAATGGGTCTGGTCGTCCTTGACGATGGCGCAGAATGTGGAGTCGCCCTTTGCCTTGGCGGGCTGACGGCGCATCTCGTAGCGGAAGGCGATGTCATTGTCCTTGACCATCATAACGAGGTCGAAGGCTGGTACACCGTTCCTGCTGACGTTCCATACTGCGTGTGTAGCCTTGACGTCCACGCTGCTGCGTTTGAGTGTGCGGCAGTTGTAGGAAAACTTCAATGTGTCGGTCTTAAAACCATCCACGCCAAGTCCTTGCGTAAAGTCGGCTACATCGGTGATAAGCCCCAATGGAGAGGATTCCAATACGGTCTTGCCGTCATAGCTCGCCGAGTAGGTGATGCGCGAATTTTCGCATCTGAGGTTTACTGCGAGCCGTCCGTCTGGGCTTTTGACGGTGCTGACGGTCTGTGCGTTGACGGCAAGCGAGGCTGTCAACGCCAAAATTGTGAGCAAATTGTTCTTCATATCTTATATGTGTTGTTTGGTTTTTGCAAAATTACGACAAAAAATTGTCACCCACAATAATTTTATGCCAGTTGCAAAAATTTTTTTGAGGGATTTTAACATACAAAATTCTTTTTTTTATGTACCTTTGCAAACCGAATCTAACATTTAAAATTTGTATTGTCAGAATGATAATGAAACGTACTATAATATTCTTCTGCGCGGCATTGCTGTTGGCTGGGCTTGAGGGCTGTAGCGGCGATGGCAAGAAAAACCGTGTGAAATCCGTGTCAGACAGCGACTCGCAGGTGGCTTCTGATGTCACCAATGTAGTCTATACCAAATACGGCATTCCGTTGCCGGTGGATTTGTTTAAGTATCTTGTGAATGAGGACATCACTTACAACAACGACCTCCTCATCCCGCTTGAAAATATGGACAGGTACACCAAGGAGACCAAGCAGGCGATGGTATTGGGCGCGTATTCCGCCGACATTGCGTACTGCTCGCTTTACAAAAGGCAGCAGGAAGTGATGGGCTATTTCAATTGCGCCTTCAAGCTCGCCGACAAGCTCGACATATCCGAGGGTTTCAATTTCCGCTACGTGGAGCGTATGGAGAGTAATGTCAATTCTGCCGATTCGCTCAGCAACATCGCCGGTGAGTCGTATTGGAAGGCTTGCAACTATCTCAATGACAATGAGAAAAACAACATACTTCCATTCGTGATTTATGGCGGATGGGTGGAGAGCCAATACCTTACTGTTGCCTCCAACGACCTCAAGTCAACCCGCGAGCAGATTATGAACCAGCGCGAGGGACTATTGAGCCTTATCAACTACCTTTATGAAGTGATGATAGAAAGTTCGGCTTTTTATTACAATTACGACATCAAGCACATCATAATGGATCTCAACAATATTAAGAAGGTCTATGACAAGGTTGCCGACAACAATATCGACGCGCAGTCTTACAATGATATTTGCAACAAGATTAAGACTATGCGCACGGAACTCATTGACCCCAACAAGAATTAACAAACACCTTTAATAATAAGATGCTTAAAATTGCAGTAGATTTCGACGGAACAGTCGTTGAAGACGCTTATCCAGAAATAGGAAAGCAGAAACCATTTGCATTGGAGACCCTCAAAAAACTCTCCAAGATGCACAAGATTATATTGTGGACTTGCCGCACTGGCGAACTCTTGGACAATGCTGTCAAGTACCTCGAAGACGCTGGCGTTAATATCCATGCTGTCAATGCCGACAGCCCCGACGAGGCCAAGCAGCCGTTGCCCGACGATCGCAGGTACTTTATGCGCAAGATAGACGCCGACCTTTTCATCGACGACAGGAATTTTGGCGGATTCCCCGGCTGGGGCAACATCTGGCGCAAACTCAGCGGCGAATCGGAACCCGAACCCGAGCCGCAGCCCAAGAAGAAAAAGTGGTTTTGGCAATAATTAACAAGGATTTTTTAGCAAGATAGGAAATGCTACAAGAGTTTTTGACGGACGTGGTGGGACAGATTGTGGTCATCACGTTCTTTGTGTTGTCTATGATAATGGTGCTTGAATACCTCAACGTGTTCTCCAAGGGACACGTGCATAGTTTTATGCAGAGGAACAATAGTCTTCAAATACTCATATCGGCATTTCTTGGCGTTATCCCCGGCTGCATCGGCACTTATACCGCGGTGTCGCTTTACACCCACAATGTGATTGGTTTTGGTGCGTTGATAGCCAACCTGATAGCCACTACCGGCGACGAGGCGTTTTGGATGATGTCCAAGATGCCCGACAAGGCTTTGTTGATTTTTGTGGGACTGTTTGCGCTTGCGGTGGTGGCGGGATATGTTACAAACATCTTTGTATCAAAGCGTTCCAATTCGTGCGGGCAAGAGTCTCATTTCGTATTGCACACCACGCACGACCATCATCATAGTCTCCACGGCAATATCATCGAAAATTTGCGTCATATCTCGGCGCACAGGCTTATACTATTGGTTTCGATAATTGTATTTATCGTGTTGACTCTCTGCGGATTTCTTGGTGAGCATCATCACCACGAAGGCGAAATGGAGATAGAAGCCAGCGAGGAAAAATTCAATTTCATTGTGTCGATCATATCAATGGTATTGTCGGCGGTGACGCTGTTTGTAATTGTGCGTGTGCCGGAGCATTTTCTTGAAGACCACATTTGGCATCACGTTATTGGTCAGCACTTTTGGAAGATTTTGACGTGGACATCCATTGCGCTGGTTTTGGTGTTCGTTGTCAAAGAAGTCTGCGACATCAAGACGTGGGTGGAGCAGTTTAGCGAGGGCAGCGTTTATGTTTTCTGTATGGTGGCTGCCATTTTAATCGGTCTGATACCCGAATCGGGACCACACGCAGTTTTTATAATGCTTTATTGCAACGGCGTGATGCCTCTCGGCGCGTTGCTCGCCAATTGCATCGTCCAGGATGGACACGGCGCAATTCCGTTGTTTGCCGAGAGCAAGAAGGATTTTTTCATAGTCAAGGGGATTAAAGTGGTCTTGGCGGCGGCAGTCGGTGCGGCGTTCTGGATGTTGTAGTAAAAAACAAATGCTTGAAAATGCACTTTCTTTTACTCGAAATCCAGTGCATTTTCAAGCATTTTTGATGTAGGCGGACGAGCCGTCCGCACTCCAAATGGGTTATTTTGCGTAATTCCTTACGAAGTAATCATACGAATCACATTCCGTAACCATAGTGGATGGTGTGCGGCCCTTCTCAAATTCATAGAGCCTTTGAAAATCCTTGAAATTCTGATTGTTGCGGTCAACGGTGGTTTCGTATTTGTCGGTATCGTAATTGTAGGTTCGCGTTTCGTATGAATCGGGAACGGAGGTGAGGGCGAGGGCAAAAAGTGCTTGCTCCTTCAACTTCGGGTCGTTGGAGGTGGCGGCGGTTTCGAGGTATCGGCGTGCTTCCTTCACAAAGTCGATTTCCGATGGAGTGGTTTGCGCGATGAGGTATTCTGAGTGGAAATAATGCGCAAGATGCCAACAGTCGCCCTTTTCGGATGCCTGATAGAGACGCGTGGCGATGTTGTAGGCGTTTTGCGGTTTGGATGCCTGCGCCATCAGCGATACCATATCCTTGCAAAAATCCAATTTTTGATTGGTTCCAAGTGGCGGAAGCTCGATTTCTTCTTCTGAAAACCAGTTGTTGACGTCGCTGCCTTCAAGTTGGATCCCCGTCCATTTTGGCTTCTCGTATGTCCTGTACAACATATACTTGGCTATGGCTTGGTCGTCAAGGAATTTGAGCGGCACTTTTTGGAGGAACGGGATGGCTTTTTGGTAGTTGCCCTCGGCGAGATATTTGGTGCCGATGAGGTCGTTGAAGTAGTCTTGATCGTGTTCTATCTGTCCCCAGAGCCATTTGGATAGTTCGTCGCGGGTGGCGAATTTGTTGTAAAAATCCTCTGTCTCTGCGGCGGTAAGGTTGCAAAGCGATGCAAAATACCGCGACGAATAGTCTTGTTTGCCGGAGTTGTCGATGCTCATAAACCATCCGAGACCGTTGCTGTTGGCGTACATAGTTGGGTCGGTCTTGCAGATGGTCAGGTGGAGGCCGCCAACGGCTGCTTTGAGTTGCTTGTCGGCGATGGCGTTGTGGATGGTTTCAAAGTTTTCGATGTAGCTCTCCACGTCGGCTTTCACCTTGGATTTGAGCCATTTAAGCTCGGTGAGCATAAAGTTGGCGTAGTCGGGCGTGTAGTTTTTGTCGGCGGCATAGATGAGCAGGCGAGTCATACGGGCGTTTTCTTTGACGCTTGCGCTACCAGCCATCGACATTGCTGCATCTATCTGATTTTTAGCGTCTTTGAGATTGCCAAGACAGTAATTGCAGTAGGCTGCCGCGCTCTTCCAAAGTGCTGGATTGTCAGTGGCCTTGCTGTCGGCTATCTTGTTGGCCTGTGCGATGAAATCCTTTGCGCTGCGCTTGGTAGCGATGTTGTGGAGCGAATCTTCCTTGTCGTAAAATTCGGTGCGGCGGAGTTCAAACTCGATGTTGTCGATGTACTGAATCACAATCCACGGAATCGCCTTGGAATTGTGGTTTTTGTTGTAAACAGACATCAAAGTTTCGTACTCGTATTTGCCTGCAACACACCACGATAGGCTCACATTGTCGTTGATTTTGGCATAAATCTCTATCGCCTCGTCCTTCTTGCCCGTGCGGAGGAGTGCGCCGGCGTAGAGGTCGTCGATGAGGAGGAGGCAGTCGCTTCCGGCGGGTATGCGCGAGAGGCTCTGCGAGTAGTATTTGATTACTTCGTCAAACTGTCCCGACTGAAACATCGCCCTCATTGCCAACAAGATGTATCGGTCGGCGTACTTGGTGCCCTTGTAATTGCGGGCGGCGGTGATTACCTCGTCGAGGTTTGCCTTAGCCTTGTCGAGGTCTTCTTTGGTGGGGTAGTACCAAGTGTTCCATTCCTCGTCGTAGTCGTCGCCGTAGGCTTCTTTATAGAGGTTGGAACAGAAGTCGTAGTCGTTGTTGCGACGCTGCCGGTAAAGGTTGTTAAGCCGCAAATATTCAAGCATTTCGCTATCGTTCTTCTTTTTTGCGGCAGCGTAGATTTTGTAGTCGTCGAAGTTGATGGCGGAGTTTTCGGTGAGCAGACGAAGGTCGTACTCGTCGAGATTCAAGCCAGTGTAGGCGTTCCAAAATTTCAGGAAGTCTGGCTCAAAATCGTCGTTAAACTCCCTCAACATAAAGTAACTCCAATACTCGTTGCCGTATCCGATGTCGAAACACGGCTTTGCCATTGCCGGCAATAGCAGCAAAAGGCTAATGATGTAGAATTTTTTCATATTGTTCTATTGTTAAATTGTTTATGTTTCGTGAATTGATGTCGTATATAATCGACTGTGCCGACATCGTTGGACGCAGACTGTCGATGGTTCGTTTGATGGTTGAAATCTCATTGTATTCTGCCTTGTATATCAACAACTTGTCTCCGTGCTTAATTTGCGTGAGGCTTGTGCCTGGTTCGGGATTGTTGACGATGAGGCGGGTCGCAATGGATTCGTATTCGTTGTCGCTGATTTGGCGGAATTTGGTGGAGTCGGCAACGTCCTCGGCGTAGAGGATTGCGCGGAGTTTGTTGTCTTTGTATAATAGTTGGTAACTGAAATTGGGGTACGCGGCGCACAGTGGCAAGTCGTAGTCTTTCAACGATTTGAGGTACGGCTCGGCGTGTTTGGACGACAATACGGGGTTTCGGTTTGGCGGCGTGCTGATATTGCCGGTATTATAAACCATCAAAACTCCATAATCCACCGGCGGTGGTGTCATCCGCAGTTGGTGCAGACGGATTGTCGCCGAAAGCCGTATATTTTTGTCTTTCAGG
>JAFXMJ010000352.1 GCA_017530465.1 Bacteroidales bacterium | reverse complement strand
TTTTGTATGAGATACTATTGAGATTTCACTAATACGTTGCTTGATATTGTGGGAATATTGTAAACATACATTATAACTAATTAATTATCAATACATTACAATTCAAGTAAAAGGATGTGGACATACGACTTCCATAGTTGACATACTGTCGCCACCATACAGACGCATAATATATAACTAATTGATTTTCAATTAATTACAATTAACATAAAACACTTAACATCGGCTCTACATTTTGGTATTTGAATTACTCCTGAACTCACGCCAATAAAACATAAAGATTTTGAGTTATCGCTTAAACTATAAAAATCGCCATTTCCCTCGAAAATTTATGTTACAGATTGGTGATGCAACGGATTTTTCAGGAAAAAATGTCATACAGTGTTACAGTTGGTGGATTTTTGCGAATTTTGCTTTACCACAAAAATCATAACTTTCTAATACTTAATCAAAAGAGAACTGCCAAAATGTCATAACACATATTTTGCGAAAAAAATCGATTGCTAAAATTTTTAACTAACAAAAAATCGTTATCTTTGCAGAAAATTTTTCATCGAATGTACAAGCATATTATAAGGCCGCTGCTCTTCCTTTGTAATCCTGAGAAGATCCACGGCTTCACGATGGGAGTGCTGAGGCTGCTCCAAAAAATCAGGATTTTCAATCCGCTCATCAGGGCGTTGTATCAGAAAAAAGACAAAAAATTTGAGCGCGAAGTATTTGGCATCAAATTTCCCAACCCTATCGGGCTTGCAGCCGGTCTCGACAAGGACGGCGAGGCGATTGATATGTTGGGCTTCCTCGGTTTTGGTTTCGTGGAGGTCGGCACGGTAACTCCCCTGCCCCAACCCGGAAATCCAAAGCCGCGACTCTTCCGCCTCAAACGAAACAAGGGACTCATCAACCGCATGGGTTTCAATAATGACGGTGTTGAAGCCTTGGTAAAAAAACTTAAACAAAAGTACAGTAAAATTATAGTCGGCGGTAACATCGGAAAGAACAAAATCACCCCCAATGAAAACGCTGTCAGCGACTATATCAAGGACTTGCAGGCGTTGCATGACTATGTTGACTACATTGCAATCAACATCTCCTCCCCCAACACGCCAAACCTCCGCGAACTCCAAAACAAGGAGCCGCTGAAACAGCTTCTCTCCGCCCTCAAAGCCGAGGACAAGAAGTTTGCCACGTCCAAGCCAATACTCCTAAAAATCGCCCCAGACCTCACGAATGAGCAACTCGACGACATCGTGGAAATCGTGCGCGAAACCGGAATCGACGGCATCATCGCCACAAACACCACAATCGCCCGCGACGGCATCGACTACACCAAGGAGGAAATTGAGGCTTTCGGCAACGGCGGAATGAGCGGTCAGCCCGTAAAAAAACGCAGCACAGAAGTGATTCGCTACCTCCACCAAAAAACCAACGGAGAGATACCAATTGTGGGCGTAGGCGGCATTTCGGACGCTGACGACGTGAGGGAAAAACTCGAAGCGGGCGCATCACTCGTTGAACTTTTCACGAGTTTTATCTACAACGGACCAAAGTGCGTAAAGAACATCTTGATAAAATTGTAATGTTTTCGCGCAAAATTGCCGTAGAAAAATTTGGATTTTACGAAAATTAGGCATAACTTTGCGACGTCAAAATTTTCTGTCGCGGGAATAGCTCAGTCGGTAGAGCGGTAGCTTCCCAAGCTACAGGTCGCGGGTTCGAGGCCCGTTTCCCGCTCAAAATCTTTATTAAGCAGGCCGGCTTGTCGCTGCCGCTGCTGCTTCGGCATCAGGGGAGAGGAAAGTCCGGGCAACACAGAGCAACCGCCCTTCTTAACTGGAAGATGGCCGCGAGGTCGTGGAAAATGCAGAAGAAAACAACCGCCCGAAAGGGCAAGGGTGAGAAAGCGGGGTAAGAGCCCACTATCGTCGACAGTGATGTCGGGGATGTGCATCGGCGGGTTGAAAGACCAAATATACCGGCATCATTCGGGCTGCTCGTCCGAGCCGGGGGGTAGGTCGTTAGAGGGCGTCAGCAATGGCGTCAGTAGATAAATGACAGGCACTTGGCTTCGGTCAAGAACAGAATCCGGCTTACAGGTCTGCTTTTTTATTTATTGAGGAACGAGGAAATCATCAAATCAACAAATCATCAAATGAAAAATATCATCCACACTGACAATGCGCCGAAAGCCATCGGGCCTTATTCGCAGGCTGTTATGGCAGGCGGAATGTTGTTTGTTTCGGGTCAAATTCCCATCAATCCTCAGACCGGCGAACTCTCTACCGCCGACATCTCGGAACAGACTAAACTCGTAATGGACAACATCGGCGCAATCCTAAAAGCCGCCGGACTTTCATACGAAAACATTGTAAAAACCACCTGCCTCCTCGCCGACATCAATGATTTTGCGGCGATGAACAAGGTTTATGCCGAATATTTCCCGACGAATCCACCCGCAAGGTCGGCGTTTGCTGTGAAGGATTTGCCGAAGGGCGCAAGGTTGGAAATCGAGGTGATTGCCCAATAATGGGACTTGTTTCGATATAATAATATGATGATTAGTAATGTTTTGCACCCGACGATGCGAGCCAAAGGATATGCGCTTGCTATTGTTGGGTCGATGTGTTATGGGCTCAACCCGCTGTTTGCATTACCGCTTTATGGGCAGGGCGTGGATCCGGTTTCAGTGCTGTTTTATAGG
>JAFXMJ010000351.1 GCA_017530465.1 Bacteroidales bacterium | reverse complement strand
GATTTTTGGAAATATAACGACTAATCGTCCACCGGTGTGGTTGATGCGGCAGGCGGGGAGGGTGTTGCCAAGGTATCGAAAATTGAGGGAAACTTATAGTTTTCGGGAACTGATGGAAACACCGCAACTCGCTGCCGATGTTACACTTATGCCTGTTGACGACCTCGACGTGGACGCTGCAATTATTTTCAGCGACATACTCACCGTGCCGACGGCTTTGGGGATGCAAATCGAGTGGACAGACCACGGACCAAAATTTCCGCAGCCATTGTGCAACGTTGAAAATCCGTCGAAATTTCTAAAAATTCAACCCGAAAAATTTGAGCACGTTTACAAGGCAATTGACATTGTTGTAAAAGAAAAAAAAGTACCGCTAATCGGATTTTGCGGCGCACCGATGACAACGTTATGCTATATGATTCAAGGTGTTAGCGGCAAACAAAATTTTCCCGACGCTAAAAAATTCTTTTACCAAAATCGCACAGAAACTCAAAAATTGTTGGAAATCATAACGGAAATTTCTATTGAATATGCGTTGAAACAAATTGAACACGGCATCGAAATTTTCCAAATTTTTGAGAGCAATGCGGGACTTGTGCCGACGGATTTTTACGAGGAATTGATGTTGCCATCCGTAAAAAAAATAGCCAATGCAGTGCGCTCCAAGGGTGTTCCTGTGATATTTTTCCCGAAAGGAATTGGTTGTGGATTACGGTTGGCGACGCCCGATTTTTGCGATTTTGTAAGCGTGGATTGGCAGACAAATATTTGGGACGCGCGAAAATTGGTGCATCCTGAGGTGGGTTTGCAGGGAAATTTTGACCCGCATTTGCTCTTTGCGCCGCAAGAAATAATTGCTGCCGAAGTGGGAAAATACAGAAAATTTTTCGCCGAAAATCCCAATTGGATTGCAAATTTAGGACACGGTGTTTTGGCAGAAACGCCGATTGAAAACGTTGTTTTTTTTATCCAAAAATTAAAAGAGTTACAATGATACAGTATAAGTCTATAAATCATCAAAATACATCGCTCTCCGACCGCGAAAAATTCTTCAAGGAATTCAACCGCGACGGAGTGGGACCCTCGGTTTTTTTGCAGACTTGCAACCGGGTGGAACTTTATTATGGTGACGGCGACATTCCCGACGATGTGGCGCGTCATCTTTTCCGCGTGGTGTGCGGTTTGGAATCGGCAATTACGGGCGAAAAAGCCGTCCAAGGGCAGGTGAAAGACGCTTATTTGGCGGCGCGAAACAGTCAAAAACTGCCTACACCGATGCACAAATTGTTTGAAAGTGCGTTGCAAATCGGCAAGCGCGTCCGCAACGAAACTGAAATTTCGCACGGTGCTGTAAGTCACTCGTTGGCGGCGATTGAGATTATCGAACAGGAAAAAATAGACCTGCAAAATGCGCGTATTACAATCATCGGCGTCAACAAACTGACCGCCGACATCATCAAATTCCTGCAAAACAAGGGCGCGAAACTCGTTTTCCTCGCCAACAGAACCGAAGAAAAGGCTCGCAAAATGGCGCAACCTTTTGGCATTGAGGTTTTTACACTCGAAGACAAGGCGACTTTTATGCACGACACCGACATATTAATAAGTGCGACCTCCGCGCCTAACTCAATTATCTGTAAATCAGACATTAACCCCAATCATAGACTTCTCGCCATAGACCTCGCCTTCCCCCGCGACATTGAGCCGGATATTACTGAAATTGAGGGCGTTACACTCTACAACCTTCACGACGTGGAGCAAAAGGTAAAGGACAACATCTCAATCCGCGAAGATGAAATCAAAAAAGCCGAGGCATTGATTGAGGAGGGAATCGCTGAGTTACAGGACATTATGGAACGTAGAAGACGTTACACAGAAGTATAAATCTTTAACCAAAACACTTAAAATTATGGGAAGAATCATTGGAATTTTTGCAGTTTTTGCACTGTTGCTGACAGCCTGCGGACAGAAATCTGACAGCACTTTGACAGGCGAAATCAAGATTTCGGGCGCATACGCGCTGTATCCGTTGGCGACGGAGTGGGTGGAAGAATTTCAGAGCCTCCATCCGGGCGTGAAAATCCATTTGCAGGCAGGCGGCGCGGGCAAGGGCATCACAGATGCGCTCAATCAGGCGGTGGATTTGGGTATGGTATCGAGAGAATTGTTCCAAACCGAAATCAACAAAGGCGCGGTATGTTTTTCAGTTGCCAAAGATGCTGTGGTAGCGACAGTTAACGCCAAAAATCCTCTCGTCAAAGAAATTTTGGCGCACGGAATTTCGGCTGAGGACGCCAAAAAAATATGGATTACGAGCGAGGCAAAAGTTTGGGGCGACATCCTCGGCAACGGCGACCAAACTCCAATCGTCGTGCTTACCCGCAGCGACGCCTGTGGAGCCGCCGAGACGTGGGCAAGTTGGCTGGGCAAAAAACAGGAAGACCTCAACGGCAACCGCGTGCACTCCGATCCGGGACTTGTGGAAGCTGTGCGCAAAGACGTCAACTCAATAGGACTCAACAACATAGGCTATGCCTACGACACCAAAACACACAAACCTGTGGACGGCATTTTGGTAGTGCCAATCGACCGCGGCGGCGACGGCAAAATTTCGTCGGACGAGTATTTTTACGACAACAAGGACAACGTTGCAAAAGCCATTGAGGAAGGCAAATATCCGTCGCCGCCCGCAAGAAATTTGTACTTCGTTTCCAAGGGTTTGCCGCAAAATGAGGCAGCTGTGGAGTTTTTGAAATACGTGCTTTCCAAGGAAGGTCAAGCCAAAAACATTCCCGCCGGATACATCAAAATGCCCGACAATCAACTCCAAAAAGAATTGGAAAAATTGCAATAAAAAAAAGTCCAAATCACAGAATTTTGTGGTTTGGACTTTTTAGTTTAGGATAGATGATTGCTGTTAATACGGCAAGTGCATACCGCTGATTGTCAAGCCGTTGGTCTTGGCATATTCGAGGATTCTCTTGCGCGAGGCAATTGCTTTTTCCTTGTCGCCGTCAAAATTGGGACAATACTCAGGGTACTTCAATTGCAATGCAAGGGCGTGCATCAAGTCGCCGATAATCAGCAAGTTGCCTTTTTGGAATGCGGTGTGTCCGGGCGTGTGTCCCACGGCGTCAATTGCCAAAACATCTTCGGGCAGTTTGTCGCCAAAATTGAACACGTGAATTTTGTCGCCGTATTTTTCAAACATCTTGACAGCCTGTTCGCCTTTGCCGAGGTCGGATTCCTTCTCCAAACGCGAAACATAAACCTCCGCATTTGTGAAAACTTTTTCGCCGTCTGCTTTCAACATTCCGCCAATGTGGTCGCCGTGGAAATGCGTAATATACACATAATCAATCT
>JAFXMJ010000350.1 GCA_017530465.1 Bacteroidales bacterium | reverse complement strand
TTTTGCGAGGTTTTTCCACAGGAACTGCTGCGAGAGCGCGTATGCAGCCTTGCGGTTGACCTCCATCTTCTTTGCGTCGAGGTTGGCGTACTCGATGACGGCTTTTGCGAGGCTTTCAGACACCTCGTTATAATTGTCATCTGTACGGTGAAGCACTACAACGGGCTTTGCATCGGCGGGCAGGAGTTTTTCGCTGTACTTGCCGAAGCCTGCGAGGTCGGTGGTGATGGTCGGCACCGAGAATGCAATCGACTCCATCGGCGTGTAGCCCCACGGCTCGTAGTACGACGGGTAGGCTGTTACGTCCATACCAACGAGCAAGTCGTAGTAAGGCATATTGAAGATTCCGTCGTCGCCCTTCAAATAAGACGGCACAAAAATCAACTTGATTTGGCTGTCCTTGCCGTTGTCGAGACCCAACTGAATGGCGCGGTTGCACACTGCGTCGTACTCCACGTAGTGAAGTCCGTGCGTGAGGTAACGCGAATATTGGTCGTTCTTGACAGGCTCCTTGCCGCCGTTGAGGGCTGCAACGAGGTCGGGACGTGCGCCGTAGTGGTTGGCGGGCACAGTGATTATTGCCAAGAGTTTCTTCTTCTTGTCGAGGGTGCCGAGATCCTTGATTTTTTTGAGGCTTTCGAGGAATACGTCGATGCCTTTGTTGCGGTATTCATAACGTCCTGACGTGCCGAGGATTACGGTGTTCTTGTCGTCAAACTTCTCGGTGAACAACTTGCCTGCCACCTCCAACATTTTGGCGCGGGCGGCTGTGCGGCGGGTGTTGAACACCGAACCTTTGGGAACGAAGTCGTCCTCAAAACCGTTGGGCGTTACATAATCTACCGCCCTGTATGTGAACTGCTTGCACTCGATGGCGGTGATGTCGGACACGGTGGTGTATGCGTCGGCAGTGAGCGCGGAGAGTTTTTCGCACGACTGCTTTGCCACCATATTGAACTCACGCGCCTTGGTGTCGCCGTCGTAATTCTTGATGGGGCCGTACAAAGGCTGACCGTTGCCGGCGATGCTACGTCCGATTGCTGTGGCGTGCGTGGTGAACACAGTGGCAATCTCGGGCGCGTACTTCTCGATGTAAAGGATTCCCGCACCGGTCATCCACTCGTGGAAGTGCGCGATGACGCGGTTTTCGGGTTTGAGGTTGTAGGTACAGAAACTCTCGATGACCTTGCCCGCCGAATATCCGAAGATGACGGGTTCGATGTAGCCCCAATCGCCTGAGATTGAGTCGAGTTTGTAGGTCTCCCACAACTCCGCAAAAATCTTGTCTTTCTTGGAAATGTTTTGCGAAAAATCGACGAGAATCACGATAGGTTCGCCGACAATCTTCCAACGGCCGATCCTTACGCGGGTCTCGGTGCGGTTGATCATCTCCCTCCAATCGGTGTAGAGCGTCTTGTCCTCGACAAACTCCGGGTTCTCCTCGGAGTTTTGCCAAATGTCGGGGCCTATCATAACGAGGTTGTCGCCGAACTTGGACTTCATAGTCTGCGCCTTAGTGGAAACCACAGTGTGAATGCCGCCCACCTTGTTGCAGACCTCCCAACTTGTCTCAAAGACGAAATCGGGTGTCAATTCAGTTGATGCCATATAATTGTTTTAAATGTTTTGGTTATTAAATCAGGCAAAAGGCATCAATCTTCCGATACATTTTTGCCGTGGCTAAAATAGGAAGTTTTTTGGAAATGACAAAAATTTTTGAGAAAAAATTTTTTATACCCCAAAAACTCCCTTAATCCATCCAACGTTTTGAGATATTCCTTGTCAACGCCAAAACAGCCCGGCACCATTTCATTGTATTTGTCGAGGAAATCCTCATACGAGCCTTCCAACAGCGACGGCGGAATAAAAAACACCCTGTTGCCGCCCGTACAACGGTTGCCTGCCTGAACCATCGTGGAAAAACCGCCGAGATTGTGGCTGCGGAATTGGTATTTTTCGAGCATCCAATCACCTCCAAAACATATCTCACGTGGCAACGGAATGTCAAAAACTTCTTTTACGGGATTGGCACGCTCGATTTGGTCTGCATTGAGGCGGACTACCTCGCCAATGAACTTGTCGCCAAAACAATCCTCCACCATTCGCTGAAATCTGCCATCATCCAAGTGGAAATACCTCACAAATCGCGGCTCGCCATCCACATCCTCAATGGCGTATGAATACGTCATCATATCCTTGGTCGCCCACGGATATGTGTATTTCATCTTTTCTAACGCCTTGTCAATGTAGATGTTAATGTCTGTACCGTATGGAAATTTCTCGTTCATTGCCTGAATCATTACTATCTGCAAAAAATTCACTCCACCACCAACCTATCCTCATTCATCCTGCTCATATATTGCTGTATGAACGCCTTCAAGAATGTGACCGTCTTATCCACATCTACCGTGCCCACAAGGTTGGTTTTCAATAGTTTATCATCCTCGGCATATACCGCCGTAACTTTTGTGCCGTCAAACTGGACGAAATATCCGCTCTTCAAAATCTGGTAGATGCCGTTGAAATAACTTACCGCAAAAGTCTCCTCCGGCGGGGTGCGCAAGAGGTCAACACCAAAAGAAATGTACGGCTTTTCATATCCCAAATAGCCTAACACAGTGGGCATTACGTCTATCTGTTGCGCGATGCCGGGGCGGTCGCCGACGAGAGTGGAGTCGCCCGGCGCATAGAAAATCACAGGCCCTGCAAAAGTGCCGAGGTCGGTCTGATATTCGTCGTGGTCGGAGAGGTTGGTGTGGTCGCTACAAATCACAAAAATCGTATTCGAGTACCACGGCTGGCGACTCGCAGTCTCAAAAAACTTGCGGATCGACATATCCGTATAT
>JAFXMJ010000349.1 GCA_017530465.1 Bacteroidales bacterium | reverse complement strand
TTTGCGCGTTGACAGCCGTGGCAAATGCCGTTATGATTAATATCAGCAATACTCTTTTCATTTTACGATGATTTTAAATCCAGATTTGATACCGCTACGGAGCAATACGCCCGAATAACTGCCCGACGGCAGCGACAATGTGTTGATTTGTTTTGCATTAGTAATGGTCTTGACGAGAGTTCCCGTATTGTTGTTGATGTAGATGAGATAATCGTCATCGGGGTCATAATCCAATATTTGCGGCTGCTGCGCCGAAGCTGCCAACACCCCCAGAAATATAATGACGAATGTCAACCAATGGTGTTTCATGGTATATGATTTAAGTATGGTTTGTGATTTCGATTAATACCGGCGACGTATGGCTCGGATTGGAGTACCTGTACTTCTAACAAAATCTCTAAAAATAACGTTGCCGTCGCCAGGTCCGCTTCTCATAAAAACTATCACTGCATCACAGGCATGCGTGCCACCCAACGTAGAAGACCAGTAATACACGTCATACCTTACATCCTCCTCCAGTATATACGGATTGCCACATATATCCAAATTAAAACGATTGCATGCGCACGGAAGGAATACGTGAATGTCGGTCTTGATATTGTATGTAACATTGCTGGGCGATTTCTTGGAACGGTGCTTGTCGTCAGGATGCTTAGACTTATATATGATAAAACCGCCTTTACCAGTATTGTCGTAATTGTCGGTCCACGCCCAATAGCATTGGTCATAGATAGCCCGCCATTCTGCCTGAGTTGGTATTGCAAACTTATCGCCAAAGGTCTGAGTTGCAATGTCGTCTTCTGGGTCAAGCACAGATTTGCCATCACGTTCGGGAACTTCTGCCCAATCAATCAAGTCCAATGTACAATACTTGATCGTGTAAATATAACGATTTTCCCCTACGCTCAACCATTTGAAAAATCTGTACGAATCCCAATCATACCCCACTTCCTTGCCCTCTCGCCACTCTGGGAACTCGGCATTTGCATCCCCTTCCTTATAATATGGCTCCAATTCTCCCCACGCATAATAATCGCCAGAATCATAATTGTGTTCGGCTCCAATATTGTGCGTAAGCACGTCAACGTGGTACGTCCTGCCGCCCTCTGTGACGGTGACGCCCAAATCCACCACGCCATAGATGGTGACATTCTCCACATACTTGTTTCCGCTGTATTTGATGTCTGTGACGTTGCCAGTGTTCTTCTCCTCCCATTTCGGTCCCTCGGTGTCGAAAGACGGATAGATGACGTGCTGTCCATAGCCATATAGTGCGCACACCAACGGCAACAACGTTGCAAAAAGAGTTCGGATTTGTTGTTTCATGTTTTTTGTTGTATGTTTATTTTAAATGGGTTGGATAAATAACCAACGTTTCGCATTAACCATTTGTTAACAATGCAAAGGTAATAATTTATGATTTATTAACAAAGCGAAGGCGGTTGCAATTAACGTTAATTAACAACAAACAGAATCTCAAAAAATAATTTGAAAAATGTTTGCATAATCAAAAAATAGTTCATATCTTTGCGGTCTGAAAAAACGAAAACATTATCATTATAAAATAAGAAATGAAAAAGAATACGCATCCTGAATCATATCGCCTTGTGGTTTTCAAAGATATGAGCAACGACCAGACTTTTATCACTAAAAGTACTGCCAACACAAAGGACACCATCGAGATTGACGGCGAGACTTACCCGCTCGTAAAACTCGAAATTTCGAGCGCATCTCACCCCTTCTTCACCGGCAAGATGAAGTTGGTGGATACAGCAGGTCGTGTCGATAAGTTCAAGAAGAGGTACGAAAATACCTACGCTTCGAAGAGCGGTCGCTAAGATTTAGAGCGGCATCGCCTCTCAAAAACCACAAAAAGAGCCCGTGGCATACAAGCCGATGGGCTTTTTTGGTTTGTTTCAACTTTAATCTTTAATCTCTAAACTATAAACTCCTATGAACCTAATCCTCTCCGACGACCTTGAAAACCGTATGGATCTCCTGCCGCTTACTTTCACACGTCCGGCGGGCGACCTACGTGTTGGCATCCTCACAATACAAGACAAATGGCAGCACCTCAGCGGCGAACAGACATCGCTGCTCGGCGACCCGTACCTCCGTTTGAAATATACGCCCATAGTTGAAGACGACAACTTCGTGGTGGATTCGCGCCTGTTGCCCACGGCAGAATTGTTGGCGGAAGTGGCGCAGTTGCAAAAAGGCGAAGGCATCACCGTTGATGAATATCTGATAGCGGCAAGGCTCGACGGCGACGACACGATTTTGTTTTACAACGACCGCAAATCGTTGACCCTCAATACAAAGCCTCACGCCACAATCTCCCGCATCAACAATACTTGGGACATCTTCACCCTCAATGAGCAGGAGATAGAGCGCGACTTCCACCTCCTGACCGACGGCCGCAAGAGTGCCGAACTTTCGGAGACCAACCGTTGCCTACAACGCGAAAGAATCTTTGTGGAGGAAGGCGCAAAGGCAGAATTTGCAATCATCAACCCCGCCGGCGGATACGTCTATCTCGGCAAGGACAGCGAAATTATGGAAAACGCCGTCGTCCACGGCTCGCTCGCACTCTGCGAACATTCGTGCATAAAAATCGGCGCAAAAATCTACGGTGCCACCACTATGGGACCGCACACCAAATGCGGCGGCGAAGTCAACAATTCTGTAATCTGGGGCTATTCCAACAAGGGACACGACGGATTCCTTGGCAATTCGGTTTTGGGTCAATGGTGCAACCTCGGCGCCGATACCAACAATTCTAACCTCAAAAACAACTACGCCGAAGTAAAACTTTGGTCGTATGCCAAGCACCGTTTTGTGAAGACGGGGTTACAATTCTGCGGCCTCATTATGGGCGACCATTCCAAGAGCAGCATCAACACGATGTTCAATACCGGCACGGTAATCGGAGTTAGTTGCAACATATTCGGCACGGGCTTCCCGAGAAATTTTGTGCCGTCGTTCTCGTGGGGCGGCGCGGATTCGGGCTACGAGCAATACCCGCTCAAAAACGCCCTCACCACCGCCCAAATAATGATGGCAAGGCGCGACATAGCCCTCGACGACGTGGAATCGGCGATATTGACGCACGTTTTTGAAGAGACCCTCGAACTCAGAAAACACCTCTAAAACCCGGCGATGAAAGGATTTTCAGACATAATGACAAACGGCATCAACGGCATATCGCAGGTGATAAAAATTCCGCTCAACGACGAATCGGAAAACATCGATTGGCAGACCATCGGCGAGGAGATTCCCGTATTGCCGCTCAAAAACGACACACTCCTGCCCAACAGCGTACTGCCCATACAGGCGAGCCGCCCCACGTCTGCGGCGATGCTCAAGGCCGCCTTTGAGAGCAAGACATATTTTGCGGTGATGACCCAATCCGAACCCGACATCAACAATCCCAAAGTGGAAGACCTGATGGAATACGGCACGCTGTCCAAGGCTGTACGCGCCATCGAAATGCCCGACGGCTCGGTGTCCGCGCTCGTCATTGGTGTTGCACGTATCAAGATCACAGCCCCAGGCACTTTCAACGACCCCGAAAATCATTATCTGACAATTCGTTACCAACCTTGCCAAGACGAATATCCCGATAAGGACGACAAGGAATTTCAGGCTATAATTTCGTCAATCAAGGACACCGCCAAGAGGATTTTTGCGCAGTTTGGGGCGCAGGCTGAGGCGATGTTTGCATTTACCAACATCGAATCGCCCGCGCTGATGATGAGCCTCATAGCCGCCCACACCGAAATAAGCGGCAGAGACAAGGCGCAGCTGCTCACAATAGATTCCGTAAAAGAACGCGCTGCCAAATTTCTCGAGCTTCTCGGCAAGGAGGAGCAGAAGGTAAAACTCCAAGTAGATGTAGCCCAACGCGTAAAGCAAAAACTCGACAAGGATCAGCGCGATTACATTATCAATCAACAAATAAAAACCCTCCAAAAGGAACTCGGCAACGACCCCTCGTCGGCTATAATCGACATCGAGGAACGCGCCAAAAACAAGGATTGGCCTCAGCACGCGAAGGCAGCGTTTGAGAAGGAAGTATCGAGGCTCAAAACCCTCAATCCGCAGTCGCCCGACTTCGCCACAGAACTCAATTACGCGCAAACCATCCTCGACCTCCCGTGGAACACCTGCACCGACGACGATTTTACAATTGCCGACGCCCGCAAGACCCTTGACGACGACCACTACGGACTCGAAAAAGTAAAGGAGCGCATACTCGAATACCTCGCCGTCCTCAAACTCAAAAACAACCTCAAATCGCCTATCCTCTGCCTTTACGGCCCTCCCGGCGTGGGCAAGACCTCGCTCGGCACGAGCATCGCAAAGGCGTTGAACAGA
>JAFXMJ010000348.1 GCA_017530465.1 Bacteroidales bacterium | reverse complement strand
TTGGTGCGGAGATCTTTGACCATTTTGTAGGGCTGCATCACGTAACTGCGAATCTGCGAACCCCATTCGATTTTCTTTTTCTTGCCCTCGATTTCGGCGAGTTTTTCGCGTTTCTTTTCGAGTTCTATTTCATAAAGATGCGATTTGAGTATGCGGAGGGCGTTTTCGCGGTTTTGACCTTGGGTGCGGCACTCGGTGTTTTCAACCACGATGCCCGACGGTATATGACGGACACGCACGCCGGTCTCCACTTTGTTGACATTCTGACCGCCCGCGCCCGACGAACGGAATGTGTCCCATTCGAGGTCTGAAGGGTTGATGTTGATTTCGATGTCGTCATTAATTAACGGTACAACAAAAACCGACGCAAATGTGGTCTGACGCTTGCCCTGAGCATTGAAGGGCGAAATGCGGACGAGACGATGGACACCGTTTTCGCCTTTCAACCACCCGAATGCATAACTTCCTGAAATTGTGATTGTAACAGTCTTGATGCCAGCCTCCTCGCCTTCGAGAAGGTTGGTGATTTCGTATCGGAAACCGCGAGCCTCAGCCCAACGTGTGTACATTCGCATCAGCATCTGCGCCCAATCGTTGGCCTCCGTACCACCTGCCCCGGCATTGATTTTCAATATTGCATCAAAGGAATCTTCCTCGTTGCGGAGCATATTCTTAAACTCCAAATCCTCCACCAACGCGAGTGTCTTGGCGTATTGAGCGTCGTAATCGTCCTGAGAATCGTCGCCGCCCTCAATGAACTCCGCCAATACGTCCAAATCGCCAAAAGCCGCCTCAGCATCGTCGTAGCCAATTACCCATTGCTTGATGTCGGAGATGGAGCGCATAAAATCCTCGGCAGCCTTCGGGTCGTCCCAAAAGCCGTCTGCCTCGGTCTGTTTTTGTTTTTCTGCAATTTCTGTTCGCTTGGCATCGATGTCAAAGATGCCTCCTCAGCCCATCTAAGCGGGTGCGCAGGGCTTTATGTTCGTCCTTGTTGTACATTATTTATTTAATTCCACGTAAAAATTATCTTACCTTGATGACTGTGCCGTCGAAATTGACTTTCCAAATGGACGACGGCTGCGAGATGCGTGTGTCGTCGCGACGCCAAGTGGTGGCATAATCGACAGATTCTTTGATGTAGTCGCTCACCTCGCCCCAAAGACTCGACGCCTTCATACCGCTCACGTTGGCGGACGTGGAGACAATCGGCTTGCCAAATGCAGAAATCAACTCCCTGCAAAACTCGTCGTCGGGAATCCTGATGCCAATAGAACCATCCTCCGGCACAAGATTTTCGGCAAGGTTGCGCGCCTTGGGGTAGATGACGGTAAGCGGGCCGCTGATTTCCTCCATCAGCTCCACAGCCTTGAACGGCACTTCCGTTACGTATTGCTGAAGCATCAGGAAATTGCTCACCAATATTATCATACTCTTGGAGTCGGGACGCTTTTTTATATGGTAAATCTTGCGCACAGCCTCCTGGTCGGTGGCGTCGCATCCAAGTCCCCAAACAGTATCCGTAGGATACAGCAAAATCTTGCCGCTCCTCAATATATCCAACGAGTTTTCGATTTCTTTCTGCATATCTGTTAATGTTTTTTTTGACGGCGCAAAGTTAATATTTAATTTGGTCAATACCAAATTATTCGTCGCAGAGCCTTACGCCCCATTCCTGGCGAAGCGCGTCCATCTTGCGCATCATACGGAGGATGTCGGCGTGTGGCATCTCGTCAGGTTCGATTTTTCCGGCGTTAATGGCATTGATGCAACAATCTACCTGATACTCGTAGCCAGTGATTTGCGGCGGGCATTTGATAGTTTTGATTGGCTTATAATCCTGATTATAAACGGTGTATGACTGCGGATTGTTGACATTTTCGACAATGATGAAACCGTCAGTACCAGAAATGACGCCCTGCCTATCGCTCTTGGCAAGCTGCGAACTCCACAAGACCGCAATCCTGCCGTCGTTGTACTCCAAGGTGATTGATTCCTGAATATCAACGCCCGTATGATACTTGATGCAATGGGACGATGTGCGCTTGATGTCGTCACCAAAAAACATGTCGGCAAAATTCAAGACATAAACGCCCAAATCGAGCAACGCGCCGCCCGCAAGTTCGGGCTTGTACATACGTTCAAGGGCGATATTGGGGTAGCAAAGATTGGCGGTGAGCATCTGCGGTTTGCCAATGACTCCACCATTAATCTCGTCCATAATCATCTGACGCATAGGCTGATAACGCGTCCAAATTGCCTCGGCGAGAAAGACATTGCGCTCGTGCGAAATTTTGATGAGTTCATCGGCTTGTGCGGCATTGACGGTGAAAGCCTTTTCGCACAATACAGGCTTGCCTTTGAGGAGGCACATCTTGGTGTTTGCGTAATGGTGGGAATGTGGCGTGGCGACGTAGATGAGGTCAACGTCGGGGTCATCCGCCAACTCTTCATACGAGCCGTATGCCTTTGGAATAGAGAATGTTGCGGCGAATTTTTGCGCCTTCTCGGTGGTGCGCGAGGCCACGGCGTATGCGCGTGCAGGCTTCAGTCCAGCGAGGGTGGTCGCC